>NZ_JACEXH010000043.1:0-20286 GCF_014525465.1 Actinotalea sp. JY-7885
CCGGCCGGCCGTCGTGTCGGACGCCGCGGGCCGGCTGGCCGAGCGCGCGGCGGTGCGCCGCCACGTGGCACGCCGGCGCATCGCCCTGGTGGCCGGCTCCGTCGCGGTGCTGGCGGGCCTCGCGTGGCTCCTGCTCGTCTCGCCGGTCCTCGCGCTCGACCTCGGGCAGGTCCGGGTCGAGGGGCAGGGCACCGTCGTCGACGCGTCGGCGGTCGCCGCGGTCGTCGAGCCGCATGACGGGACGCCCCTGCCGCGCCTGGACACGGTGGCGCTGCGCCGGGAGATCCTGGACGTGCCCGGTGTGCGGGCGGCGGAGGTGACCCGGGAGTGGCCCCACGGGCTTCTCGTCACCGTCGTGTCGCGCGAGCCGGTGGTCGCCGTCCCGCAGGCCGAGGGCGGCGTCGCCCTGCTCGATGTCGAGGGGGTCCAGGTGGGCCGCTCCGACGCCGCGCCCGACGGGCTGCCGGTGGTCCAGGTCCCGCTGGACGACCCGGGTGCGCGCGCGCTCACGGCAGTGCTCACGGTGCTGCAGCAGCTGCCGCCCGAGCTGGCCGCCGAGATCGCCACGGTCGAGGCCGACAGCCAGGACACGGTGCGGTTCACCCTGCGCGACGGCGCGGCGGTGGCGTGGGGGAGCGCCGACCGCACGGCGCTCAAGGCCCGCGTGCTGCAAACCCTGCGCACGGCCGAGCCGAGCCGCTCGGCCAGCCACTTCGACGTCTCGGCGCCCGAGCTGCCCATCACGCGGTCCTGATCCGGCGACACGCGCGCCAGGTCGTTGCCCGGGGCCGCCGGGCGACCTAGCGTCGCAACCGACAGCATCTGACATAACTCTAACCTTCTACCTCAGAGTGAAGGTTTGACCCGTACGCAGGACGAGAGGCACCGACGTGGCAGCTCCGCAGAACTACCTGGCGGTCATCAAGGTGGTGGGCATCGGGGGCGGTGGCGTCAACGCCGTCAACCGGATGATCGAGGTCGGCCTCAAGGGCGTCGAGTTCATCGCGATCAACACGGACGCGCAGGCGCTCCTGATGTCCGACGCGGACGTCAAGCTCGACGTCGGCCGGGAGCTCACGCGCGGCCTCGGCGCCGGCGCGGACCCCGAGGTCGGCAAGAAGGCCGCCGAGGACCACGCGGAGGAGATCGAGGACGTCCTGCGCGGGGCGGACATGGTCTTCGTCACCGCGGGCGAGGGCGGCGGCACGGGCACGGGCGGTGCACCCGTCGTGGCGCGCATCGCGCGCTCGCTCGGCGCGCTGACCATCGGCGTCGTGACCCGCCCCTTCACGTTCGAGGGCCGGCGCCGCTCGGTGCAGGCCGAGACGGGCATCGACGCGCTGCGCGCCGAGGTCGACACGCTCATCGTGATCCCGAACGACCGTCTGCTGTCGATCTCCGACCGCTCGGTCTCCGTGCTCGACGCGTTCCACTCGGCCGACCAGGTGCTGCTGTCCGGCGTCCAGGGCATCACGGACCTCATCACGACGCCCGGCCTGATCAACCTCGACTTCGCCGACGTCAAGAGCGTCATGCAGGGGGCCGGCTCGGCGCTCATGGGCATCGGCTCGGCCCGAGGGGACGACCGCGCGGTGCAGGCCGCCGAGCTCGCGATCTCCTCGCCGCTGCTCGAGGCGAGCATCGACGGGGCGCACGGCGTGCTGCTCTCCATCCAGGGTGGCTCGGACCTCGGCCTGTTCGAGATCAACGAGGCTGCGCGCCTGGTGCAGGAGGCGGCGCACCCGGAGGCGAACATCATCTTCGGCGCCGTCATCGACGACGCCCTCGGCGACGAGGTCCGCGTGACGGTGATCGCGGCCGGCTTCGACAGCGGCAGCCCCACGGTGCGCCGCGACAGCCGCGCGCTCGGCCAGGTGAGCAGCGCGCCGCGCGCGCCGAGCCTGCCGGTGGCGGAGCCGCGCCCGGCGATGACGGACCTCCCGGCTGCCGCGGCCGAGCCGTGGCGGGCCTTCGGCAACGGGCCGTCGTCGGACGGACCGGAGCGCCCGGACCAGCGCGGGCAGCACGCGCAGCCGGTGTACCAGCCCGTCGGGCACAACGGCGCGCGGCTCAACGAGGCCGGGGACCGTGCGGGCGAGGCCGCGCCGTCGTTCCTCGCCGACGACCGCGACCCCGCGCCCGCGGTGGACGTGCCCCCGGTGCTCGACGAGCGGCCGGTCCGGCGCGGCGGCAACGACGACCTCGACCTGCCGGACTTCCTGAAGAACCCGTGACCGGTGGCGTGACGGCGGCCGCCGCGGACTGGCTCGAGGTCGAACTCGGCCGGGGTGTCCGCGGCGGCTTCACCGGCGCGGACGCCAACCTCAGCGGGGTCGTGGGCGACGGTGTCCTCGCCGCGGAGCACCGGCGGGCGCTCGCCGGACGTCTCGGGGCGCCCCTGGCGCTCGTCCGCCAGGTCCACGGCGCGGGCGTGCGCGACGCGGACCCCCGCCTGGGCGCGCTCGACCACGCCGAGCTGCCCGAGGGGGACGCGCTCGTCACGAACCGGTCCGACGTCGCCGTCGGCGTCCTCGTCGCGGACTGCGTCCCGGTCCTGCTGGCCGATCCGGGGCGGCGGGTGGTGGCCGCGGTGCACGCGGGCCGCCGCGGCCTGGTCGCGGGCGTCCTGGAGGCCGCCGTCGACCGCATGGTCGCGCTGGGCGCCCGGGTGGGCGACGTGCGCGCCGTCATCGGGCCGGCGGTGTGCGGCCGGTGCTACGAGGTGCCCGAGGACATGCGCGAGGACGTCGCGCGGGCGGTGCGCGGCACGGCGTCGACGACGTCCTGGGGGACGCCCGCGCTCGACCTGCCCGCCGGCGTCCGCGGCCGGCTGCTGGACGCCGGCGTGGGGCGGGTCGGGGACGTCGCCGCCTGCACGGTCGAGGACGCGCGCTGGTTCTCCCACCGCGCGTCGAGCGCGTCGGGCCACCCGACGTCGGCGCGTCCCGCGGGCCGGTTCGGGGCGGTCGTGCGGCTCCTGCCCGACCCGCCCGCCGACGCCGCAGCCCACCGGGCGGGCGCGCCCTCGTGACCCGCGGCACCCGACGCGACACAACCGGCGCGGCCTGGCGTGTCGCCCGGGGGTGGCGCCGACCTGCGCGTTAGCGTGGTCAGGACCGGATCGACGCCCCTCGGGCGGCGGTCCACACGGGACCGTGACTCGGGATGGAGGCCGTTGTGGCCGGAGCGCTGCGCAAGACGATGCTGTACCTGGGCCTGGCCGAGGACGACGGCCGCCGGGACGCCGACGACTACGTCGACGAGTACGACCACGAGTACGCCCCGACGCACGAGTACGAGGCCGAGGTGACCCCGTTGCACCCGACGCGTCAGCACGAGACGTACGACCACGCGCCCGCGCCCGAGCTGCGCCGCATCACCACGGTGCACCCGCGCTCCTACAACGACGCGCGCGTCATCGGCGAGGCCTTCCGGTCGGGCACGCCGGTGATCATGAACCTCTCGGAGATGACGGACGCCGACGCGAAGCGGCTCGTCGACTTCTCCGCGGGGCTGATCTTCGGCCTTCACGGCGCGATCGAGCGCGTCACGAGCAAGGTGTTCCTGCTCTCCCCGGAGCACGTCGAGGTCACGGGCGAGGAGCAGGCCGGCAGCGGCGAGCAGCGCGCCGGCTTCTACAACCAGAGCTGAGACGTGCTCGGCATCGTCTGGGACGTCCTGTACCTGGTCGTTCTCGTCTACCTGATCCTGCTGTTCGCGCGCCTGGTGCTCGACTGGGTCCAGATCTTCGCGCGCGACTGGCGCCCCCGCGGCGCGATGCTCGTCGTGGCGGAGGTGGTCTACACGGCCACCGACCCGCCACTGCGCGCGGTGCGGCGGGTCGTCCCGCCTCTGACCATCGGACAGATCCGTCTCGACCTGGCCTTCACGATCGTCGTGATCGTGTGCTGGATCCTGCTCCGCGTCCTCGCATCGTTGTAAGACGCACGCCGCTGTACCCCGTCCGCCGCCGTGCGGGCGGTCTGTTGTCCGCTACGGTGATCCGCAGGCGGTCGGCGGACTGCCCCGGGCCCGACCAGCACGATCTACGAGGTGAACCCATGGCTCTGCTCACGGCAGATGACGTCCTGAACAAGAAGTTCCAGGCGACCAAGTTCCGGGAGGGCTACGACCAGGACGAGGTCGACGACTTCCTGGACGAGGTCGTGAACACCCTGCGCGCGGTCTCTGCCGAGAACGAGGAGCTCAAGGCGAAGCTCGCCGCGGCCGAGCGCCGCGTCGCCGAGCTGAGCCGGAACAACGGTGGCGGCACCTCGTCGCCGTTCGCGCAGCCGCAGGACCGTCCGGAGCCCGCGCCCGCACCGGCGCCGGCGCCCGCCCCCGAGCCGGAGCCCGAGCCGGAGCCGGCCCCCGCGCCGGTCGTGGCGGCGCCCGTCGCCCAGGAGCGCGTCACCGCCCAGGCCCCGACCGCGTCGCAGCGGCTCTCCGAGCCCGAGTCCGCGACCGGCATGCTGCAGCTCGCGCAGAAGCTGCACGACGACTACGTGCGCTCCGGCCAGGAGGAGGGCGACCGGATCGTCGCCGACGCCAAGTCGCAGGCCACGCGCATCGTGCGGGAGGCCGAGGAGACGTCGGCGCGCACGCTGTCGCAGCTCGAGCAGGAGCGCAGCCTCCTCGAGCGCAAGATCGACGAGCTCCGGGTGTTCGAGCGGGACTACCGCACGCGCCTCAAGAGCTACCTCGAGAACCTGCTGGGCGACCTCGACGCGCGAGGCACGTCCGTCGCGCCGCGCGGCGGGAACGAGCAGGGTCTGCAGTTCAACGGCTGACCGCGAAGGGTCGCCCGCGGGTCCGGTCGGGCCCGCACCCGTATGACCGACGTCACGACGCACCACACCGGCTCGTCTGGTGTGGTGCGTTGTGCGTCACCCGTGGGAGGTCTACTCTCGCGTGACCTTCTGCAAGGGAGTGCCATGGCCATCGACGACACGGTCGGCCCCACCGTCGGGAACCCGCCGCCGCACGACATGCCGAACCTGGCGAGCCTGGTTTCGACCTTCCCGGTGCGGGACGGCGAGGAGCCCTGGACGCTGGCGGAGGTCGAGCAGATCGCGCAGGAGCTGACGATCGAGATGGCGCGGCTGCGGGTCGAGCTCACGACCGCCGATGCCGAGCTCTCGTCCCTGCTGCGCAACTCCGGCGACGGGGCGGGGGACGACCAGGCCGACTCCGGCTCGAGCGCGCTCGAGCGCGAGCAGGAGCTCACGCTCGTCCTGAACACGCGCGACCTGCTCGAGCAGAACGCCCACGCGCTCGCGCGGGTGGGCGAGCCCGGCTTCGGGACCTGCGAGTCCTGCGGTCAGGCGGTCGGCAAGGCGCGGCTCCAGGCCTTCCCGCGCGCGACGCTCTGCGTGACCTGCAAGGCCCGCCAGGAGCGTCGCTGAATCGTGGCGTCCCGCCCGGCGCGTGTGCGCCCTGTTGTCCGGCTCCTGCTCCTCGCCGTGGCCGTCCTCGCGATCGACCAGGCCTCCAAGGCCTGGGCTCTGGAGACCTTCACCGAGGGTGAGCGCACGCCCGTCCTCGGGGACCTGCTCGGACTGACCCTCCTGCACAACCCCGGTGCGGCCCTCGGCCTCGCCGACGGCATGACGTGGGCCCTGACGGTCGCCGCTGTCGCGGTCGCCGTCGTGATCCTGCGCGTCGCGAGCCGCCTGGGCTCGCGCGGCTGGACCGTCGCGCTCGGCCTGCTCCTCGGGGGCGCCGTGGGCAACCTGGTCGACCGCATGGTGCGCCCGCCCGGCGTGGGTCGCGGCCACGTCGTCGACTTCATCGCGTACGGCGACTGGTTCGTCGGCAACGTCGCGGACATCGCCATCGTGGCGGCCGCCGGGCTCATCGTGCTGCTGAGCTTCCGCGGCATCCGGGTCGACGGCACGCGCGACGCGGACCACGCGCCGGGCGCAGCGACGGACGAGGCGTCCGGCAAGGCGCCCGCCGACGGCGGGACGGACGCCGGCGCTCCCGTCGACGACGGGACGCGCGAGCGGGACGCGCACGGGGACGGCGGGATGCCCGTGGCGCGGCCCGGGGCGGTCGGCGAGTGAGCGGCCTGCGCTCCCTCCCGGTACCCGACGGGCTCGCGGGCGAGCGGGTGGACGCCGGCCTGTCGCGCCTCCTGGGGGTGTCCCGCACGCGCGCCGCGGAGCTCGCCGCCGCGGGGGCGGTGACGCTCGACGGTCGCCCGGTGGGCAAGTCCGACCGGCTCGTCGCGTCGGCCTGGCTCGAGGTCGACGTCGAGGCGCTCGACGGCCCCGTGGCCGCCGCGGCCGCCGCGGCTGCGGAGCCCGTGCCGGGCATGCGCATCCTGCTGGACGACGACGACGTCGTCGTGGTCGACAAGCCCGTCGGCGTCGCCGCGCACGCGTCGCCGGGGTGGACCGGCCCGACCGTCGTCGGGGCGCTCGCCGCGGCGGGCTACCGGATCTCGACGTCGGGCGCGGCCGAGCGGCAGGGCATCGTGCACCGGCTCGACGTCGGCACGTCCGGCCTCATGGTCGTCGCCAAGAGCGAGCGCGCCTACACCGTGCTCAAGCGGGCGTTCAAGGAGCGCACGGTCGAGAAGGTGTACCACGCCGTCGTGCAGGGCCACCCCGAGCCGACGACCGGGACGATCGACGCACCCATCGGCCGCCACCCGACGTCGGACTGGAAGTTCGCCGTCACGGCCTCGGGCAAGCCCTCGGTGACGCACTACGAGGTGCTCGAGATGGTGCCTGCCGCGTCGCTGGTCGAGGTGCACCTGGAGACCGGGCGGACCCACCAGATCCGGGTCCACATGGCCGCGTTGCGCCACCCGTGCGTCGGCGACGTCACGTACGGCGCGGACCCGGCGCTGGCGCAGCGCCTCGGCCTGACCCGGCAGTGGCTGCACGCGATGCGCCTCGGGTTCCACCACCCGGCGACGGGGGCCTGGACCCAGGTGACGAGCGACTACCCGGACGACCTGCGCTCGGCGTGGGACGCGCTGCGCGCGACCGACTGACGTCGCGCGCGCGGCGCGCCGACGCGACCTCGACCGCAGTGGCGGGTCGTCCGCGGTGTCGGTGGGGCCGCCTAGAATCGCGCCATGGCTGCCGCAGGTTCTGACTTCGTCCACCTGCACGTCCACACCGAGTACTCGATGCTCGACGGCGCCGCCAAGCTCGACGAGCTCTTCGCCGAGGTCGCGCGGCAGGGCCAGACCGCGATCGCCACCACGGACCACGGGTACCTGTTCGGGGCGTTCGACTTCTGGAGCAAGGCCACCCGGGCCGGGATCAAGCCGATCATCGGCGTCGAGGCGTACGTGACCCCGGGGACGAGCCGGTTCGACAAGACGCGCGTGAAGTGGGGCGAGGCCCACCAGAAGGACGACGACGTCTCGGCCAGCGGCGCGTACACGCACCTGACCATGTGGGCGCGCAACAACGAGGGCCTGCACAACCTCTTCCGCGCGAGCTCGCTCGCGTCGCTCGACGGCCAGATGGGCAAGTGGCCGCGCATGGACCGCGAGCTGCTCTCGACCTACGCGTCCGGGCTCGTCGCGTCGTCCGGCTGCCCGTCGGGCGAGATCCAGACCCGCCTGCGCCTGGGGCACTACGACGAGGCGCTGCGGGCCGCGGGCGAGCTGCAGGACATCTTCGGCAAGGAGCACTTCTACGTCGAGCTCATGGACCACGGGCTCGACATCGAGACGCGCGTGCAGAAGGACCTCCTGCGGATCGCCCAGGAGATCGGCGCGCCGCTCCTGGCCACGAACGACCTGCACTACACGCGGCGCGAGGACGCCTCCTTCCAGGAGGCCCTGCTGGCGATCAACTCCGGCTCGACGCTCGCGGACCCGGACCGGTTCAAGTTCGACGGCGACGGGTACTACGTCAAGTCCGCCGAGGAGATGCGGCGCATCTGGGCGGAGCTGCCGGAGGCCTGCGACAACACGCTCCTGCTCGCCGAGCAGTGCGAGGTCTCGTTCAACACGTCGGCGAACTACATGCCGAACTACCCGTGCCCGCCCGGTGAGGACGAGACCTCGTGGTTCATCAAGGAGGTCGAGCGCGGGCTGCACGTGCGCTACCCGGGCGGCATCCCGGACGACGTGCGGCGCCAGGCCGAGTTCGAGACCGAGGTCATCACCTCGATGGGGTTCCCGGGGTACTTCCTCGTGGTCGCCGACTTCATCAACTGGGCCAAGGACAACGGGATCCGCGTGGGCCCGGGCCGCGGCTCGGGCGCGGGCTCGATGGCCGCGTACGCGATGCGCATCACGGACCTCGACCCGCTCCAGCACGGGCTCATCTTCGAGCGCTTCCTCAACCCCGACCGCGTCTCGATGCCCGACTTCGACGTCGACTTCGACGAGCGCCGGCGCGGTGAGGTGATCCGCTACGTCACCGAGAAGTACGGCGAGGACCGCGTCGCCCAGATCGTCACCTACGGCACCATCAAGGCCAAGCAGGCCCTCAAGGACTCCTCGCGCCTCCTCGGCCTCCCCTTCGCGATGGGGGAGAAGCTCACCAAGGCGATGCCGCCCGCGATCATGGGCAAGGACATCAGCCTCACCGGGATCTTCGACCCCGCCGACAAGCGGTACAACGAGGCCGAGGAGTTCCGTCAGGTCCACGCGGCCGACCCGGACGCCCAGCGCGTCGTCGAGCTCGCGAAGGGCATCGAGGGCCTCAAGCGGCAGTGGGGCGTGCACGCGGCAGGCGTCATCATGTCGAGCGAGCCGCTCATCGACATCATCCCCATCATGCGTCGCCCGCAGGACGGCGCGGTCATCACGCAGTTCGACTACCCGACCTGCGAGGGCCTCGGCCTGATCAAGATGGACTTCCTGGGGCTGCGCAACCTCACGATCCTCGACGACGCCCTGCAGAACATCGAGCTGAACGGCAAGGACCCGGTGGTCCTGGAGGACCTCACCCTCGACGACCCGGCGACGTTCGAGCTGCTCGGTCGCGGCGACACGCTCGGGGTGTTCCAGCTCGACGGCGGGGGCATGCGCACGCTGCTGCGCCTGATGCGACCCGACAACTTCGAGGACATCTCCGCCGTCGGCGCGCTCTACCGGCCGGGTCCGATGGGCGCGAACTCGCACACCAACTACGCGCTGCGCAAGAACGGCGTGCAGCCCGTGGTGCCGATCCACCCCGAGCTGGCCGAGCCGCTCGCGGAGATCCTGGGGCAGACGTACGGCCTGATCGTCTACCAGGAGCAGGTGATGGCGATCGCGCAGAAGGTCGCCGGCTACAGCCTCGGCCAGGCCGACATCCTGCGGCGCGCGATGGGCAAGAAGAAGAAGGCGGAGCTGGACAAGCAGTTCGCCGGCTTCTCCGCGGGCATGCAGGAGCGCGGCTACTCGATGGACGCCGTGAAGACGCTGTGGGACATCCTGCTGCCCTTCTCCGACTACGCCTTCAACAAGGCGCACTCCGCCGCGTACGGCGTCGTGTCGTACTGGACCGCCTACCTCAAGGCGAACTACCCGACGGAGTACATGGCCGCGCTGCTGACGAGCGTGCGCGACGACAAGGACAAGTCCGCCCTCTACCTGGGCGAGTGCCGCCACATGGGCATCACCGTGCTGCCGCCGGACGTGAACTCCTCGTCGGCGAACTTCACGGCCGTCGGCACCGACATCCGCTTCGGCCTCACCGCGGTGCGCAACGTGGGCGCCAACGTCGTCGACGCGATCGTCGCGACGCGCGAGGCGAAGGGCGACTTCACGTCGTTCACCGACTTCCTCGACAAGGTCCCGGCCGTGGTCTGCAACAAGCGGACGATCGAGTCGCTCATCAAGGCGGGCGCGTTCGACTCGCTCGCGCCGAGCCGCCGGGCGCTGCTGCTGGTCCACGAGCAGGCGGTCGACGCCGTCGTCGGGGTCAAGCGCAAGGAGGCCGAGGGCCAGTTCGACCTGTTCGCGGGCTTCGGCGGTGACGACGACGACGCGGGGCTCACCTTCACGGTCGACGTCCCGGACGTGCCGGACTGGGACAAGAAGCAGCGGCTCGCCTTCGAGCGCGAGATGCTCGGGCTGTACGTCTCGGACCACCCGCTCGCCGGCCTGGAGCACGTGCTCGCCGCCGCGGCGGACTGCTCGATCACGGCGCTGAACGCCGACGACGCGCGGGCGGACGGCTCGATGGTCACGGTGTGCGGTCTCGTCACGTCGCTCCAGCGGAAGATGTCGAAGAACGGCAACCCGTGGGCGGCGGTGACGCTGGAGGACATCGACGGCTCGGTCGAGATCATGTTCTTCGGTGAGACGTACCTCGCCTACTCGACCGTGCTCGCGGAGGACGCGATCATCACGGTCCGCGGCCGCGTGCGCCGCCGGGACGAGACGATGCAGCTCCAGGCCGTCGAGGTGTGGCTGCCCGACGTCTCCGCCGTCGAGAGCAAGCCGGTGATGATCACGTTGCCGGTCTCGCGGTGCACGCCGCCCGTCGTGGAGCGGCTGCGCGAGGTGCTGACGACCCACCCGGGCGTCACCGAGGTGCACCTCAAGCTCACGCAGCCCGGACGCGCCACCGTGATGCGGCTCGAGGAGAGCCTGCGGATCGACCGCTCGCCGGCGCTCTTCGCGGACCTCAAGGTGCTGCTGGGCCCCGGCTGCCTGACGGGGTGACGGCCGGGCCGGCCTGCGGGGGCGGACCTAGACTCGCCCGGTGATCCACCTGACCCCCGAGCAGCACGTCTTCGTGACGGAGCGGCACCTGGCGACCCTGACGACCCTGCGCCCGAACGGCACGCCGCACGTCGTGCCGGTCGGGTTCACGTGGGACCCGTCGCTGGGGGTCCTGCGCATCACCACGCGCGTGACCTCGGCCAAGGTGCGCCACGTCCGCAACGCCCAGGAGGCGGGCGGTGCGCGGGTCGCGGTCTGCCAGGTCGACGGTGGCCGCTGGCTGACCTTCGAGGGCCTCGCGACGGTCGAGGAGGACCCGGCGGAGGTGGAGGAGGCCGTGCGGCGGTACGCGCGCCGCTACCGCCGGCTCGAGCACGACCCGCAGCGGGTCGTGCTGCGCATCACGGCCGACCGCGTCCTCGGGTCCGACTACATGACCCGCTGACGCGCGCGAGGCTGCGGCCCCCGTGGTGGCCGCAGCCCCGGTCGACCGCCCGGTCGACCGCTGCGGCGAGCGGTCCTGTGCCGGGCGCGTCAGGCGACGCGGAAGGCGTGCTCGCCGTCGGGCAGCGACACCACCACGACGGCGCCCGTGGCGAGCTGGCGGCCTCGTCGCTGCTCGAGCTCGCCGTCGACCCGGACCTCGCCCTCCTCCAGGAGGGCCCGCGCGTGCGCGCCGGACTCGGCGATGCCCGCGAGCTTGAGGAACTGACCGAGGCGGATGCCGGCCTCGTCGACCGGTACGTCCTGCACGTCCTGGGGAGCCACCCCCCGAGTCTGCCAGTCGCGGCCGGCCGGCGTCCCCGGCGGTGGGACTGCCGTCGCCGCCCGGTCGCGATTCCGGCGCGGATCGCCGCCGACCTAGACTCACGACGTGATCTCCCGCATCGACCTGCGTGGTCGCACCCTGACCCCTCGCGAGCTGACCGCGACGCTGCCGCGGCCCGAGCTCGACGTCGCCGGAGCCGCCGAGCGCGTCGCGCCGATCCTCGACGACGTCCGGGCGCGCGGGGCCGCCGCCCTCCGCGACCTGGCCGAGCGCTTCGACGGCGTCCGCCCCGAGCACCTGCGGGTGCCCGCCGAGGCGCTGAGCGCGGCGCTCGCCGAGCTGCCCGCGGACGTGCGCGCCGCGCTGGAGGAGGCGATCCGGCGGGTCCGCACGGTGCACGCGGCGCAGGTCCCGGCGCCGTCGAGCGTCGACCTCGGTCCGGGCGCCCAGGTGCGCCAGCGGTGGCTGCCCGTGCGCCGGGTGGGCCTCTACGTGCCCGGCGGGCTCGCCGTGTACCCCTCGTCGGTCGTCATGAACGTGGTGCCGGCGCAGGAGGCGGGGGTGGCGTCGCTCGCGGTGACCAGCCCGCCGCAGAAGGAGAACGGCGGTCTCCCGCACCCCACGATCCTGGCCGCCTGCGCGCTGCTCGGCGTGAGCGAGGTCTACGCCGTCGGCGGCGCGCAGGCCGTCGGGATGCTCGCGTACGGGGCGGACGGCGAGGACGAGCGCGACGGCGCCGTCCTCTGTGAGCCCGTCGACGTCGTCACGGGCCCGGGGAACCAGTACGTCACCGCCGCGAAGCGCCTCGTCCGCGGCGTCGTCGGGATCGACTCCGAGGCCGGCCCCACCGAGATCGCGGTCCTCGCGGACCGCACGGCGGACCCGGCTCACGTGGCGGCGGACCTGGTCTCCCAGGCCGAGCACGGCCCGACGTCGGCGTCGGTCCTCGTGACCGACTCCGTGGCGCTCGCCGACGCCGTCGAGGAGCTCCTGCCTTCCGTGGTCGGTGCCACTCGGCACAGCGAGCGTGTCGCGACGGCGCTGCGGGGCCCTCAGTCGGCCGTGGTGCTGGTCGACGACCTCGAGCAGGGCCTGGCCGTGGTCAACGCCTACGGCGCCGAGCACCTCGAGATCCAGACCGCGGACGCGGCGCAGGTCGCGGAGCGCGTGACCAGCGCGGGTGCGATCTTCGTCGGCCCGTACTCGCCCGTGTCCCTGGGCGACTACATGGCCGGGTCGAACCACGTGCTCCCCACCGGCGGCTGCGCGCACTACGCGAGCGGGCTCGGCGTCCACAGCTTCCTGCGCCCGGTCCAGGTCGTGGAGTACGGCCGGGACGCGCTCGCGGAGGTGGCGGACCGCATCGTCGCCCTCGCCGGCGACGAGGATCTCCCGGCCCACGGCGAGGCGGTCCAGACGCGCTTCGCCGAGACACCGCCCCGCTCCACCCCCTGACCCACCGGCTCCACCCCCTGACCCACCGGGCGCGCCGTCCTCCCGTCCGGCCCTCGCGCTCCCTCCCTGCGGCCGCTCGGGCCGCCCTGCCGACGCGCGCACTCCCGCCCCACCGCGGAGCGTCGTGCCACGACACGCCCGGCGCGTCGCACCACAACCCTCCGCGCTCGGGGCACATCGCTCCGCAAGACCCCACGTCGCTCCGCGCCGGTCGCACGCCGCTCCGAAGCACGCCGCTCCGTAGCACGCCAGGCCACTCGCGTTCCCTCCCTGCGCCGCGCGCCCCCATCCCACGCGGAGCGTCGTGGCACGACACGCCGGCGTGTCGCACCACGTCGCTCCGCGCTGGCGGCACGACGCTCCGCGCCACGGCACGTCGCTCCGCACTCGTGCCACATCGCTCCGCGCGACGGCACCACGCTCCGCGCCGGTGAGCTGACATGTCCGCACGACGTCGGGTCGCTCCGCATTCGTGCCACATCGCTCCGCGCGATGGCACCACGCTCCGCGCCGGTGAGCTGACATGTCCGCACGACGTCGGGTCGCTCCGCACTCGTGCCACGTCGCTCCGCGCGACGGCACCACGCTCCGTGCTGGTACGGTGTCCGGCTCCACCGACCGGGCGCGGGCGCCGGCGGTGCGGCAGGGCTCAGCCCTGCGCGAGGGCGAAGGGGTGGACCGCGGCGGCGCCGGCCTCGCGCAGCAGGCGGGCGGCGACGGTCGCGGTCCAACCCGTGTCGTACCGGTCGTCCACGAGCACCACGGTTCGTCCGGGGAGCCCGTCGCGCGCCGCGGCGCCGAGGTCGAGGCGCAGGCGCCGGACGACGTCGGCGAGCCGCTGGGCGCTGTTGACGTCGTGCCGCGAGACCAGGCCGTCCTCCGGGACGACGGCGCCGACCACCGGCACCCCGAGGTGGCGGGCCACCCCGGCGGCGAGGTGCTCGACGAGCCGGGGCCGGCTCGCTGAGCGGACCACGACCACACCGTCCACGTGGCCCAGGGACCACGCGTCGAGCACCTCGAGCACGGGGGTGCGCAGCGCGACGGGCAGCGGGCCGTCGGGCGCGGCGTCACCCGTGAACAGGGCGCGCAGCACGCCACCGACGCCGAGCGCGTCCAGGCGTGCGACGGCCCGGCCGGCCTCGGCGGCCGCACCGGCGGCGATCTTGCCGCTGAGGGGCACGCCGAGCGCCGACATCCCGCTCGGCCACTGCCGCCGGGGCGAGAGCTCCACGCCCGGCACGGCCAGCGCGCCGCGCGCGGCGGCGACCGCGTCGGCGTCCGGGGCCGCGTCCTGCGTCGTGCCCGTGCACCGGTCGCAGCGGCCGCACTGCCAGCCGGGGGTCAGGTCGGCATCGTCCAGGGCCGCGCGCAGGAAGGCCATCCGGCAGCCCGTCGTGGCGACGTACTCGAGCATCGCGCGCGACTCGGCGTCCCGGGTGGCCGCGACGCGCGCGTACCGCTCGGCGTCGTAGGCCCACGGCTCGCCCGTCGAGCGCCACCCGCCGCGCACCCGCTGCACGGCGCCGTCGACGTCGAGCACCTTGAGCATGGTCTCGAGCCGACCGCGCCGCAGGCTGACCCGCGGCTCGAGCGCCGCGGTCGAGAGCGTCCCGCCGTCCTG
The DNA here is from genome assembly GCF_014525465.1 of Actinotalea sp. JY-7885. Classification (NCBI taxonomy): domain Bacteria; kingdom Bacillati; phylum Actinomycetota; class Actinomycetes; order Micrococcales; family Cellulomonadaceae; genus Actinotalea; species Actinotalea sp. JY-7885. Next base: position 14,476 of record NZ_JACEXH010000043.1, read on the forward strand.
CTCGAGCGCCGCCAGCGTGGCGCGCACCTCACGCTCGGGCGGGAACGCCATCGAGGCGAACCAGTCCCAGATGGCGCGGTCGTCCCTCCCGGGCAGCAGCACGACGTCCGCCCGCGAGGTCGCACGACCGGCGCGACCCACCTGCTGGTAGTACGCGATGGGGGAGCTCGGCGCCCCGAGGTGAACGACGAAGGCGAGGTCGGGCTTGTCGAAGCCCATGCCCAGCGCCGACGTCGCGACCAGCGCCTTGACCCGGTTCGCCAGGAGGTCCTGCTCGCACTCGAGGCGCTCGGCGGGCTCGGTCTGCCCGGTGTAGGCCCGCACGGGCAGCCCGGCCCCGCGCAGGTGGGCGGCGACCTGCTCGGCCGCCGCCACCGTGAGGCAGTAGACGATGCCGGAGCCCTCGAACCGCGGCAGGTTCTGGGTCAGCCAGGCCAGCTGCGACGCGTGGTCCGGCAGCTCGCGCACCGCCAGCGCGAGGCTCTCGCGGTCGAGCGAGCCGCGCAGGACCAGGACCTGCGCGCCGTCGTCGGCCCGCAGCCCGGCGGCGAGCTGCTCCGCGACGTCGTGGGTCACCCGCTCGTTCGCCGTCGCCGTCGTCGCGAGCACGGGCGTGCCGGCGGGCAGCTCGGAGAGCAGCGTGCGGATGCGCCGGTAGTCGGGGCGGAAGTCGTGGCCCCAGTCGGACACGCAGTGGGCCTCGTCGACGACCAGCAGCCCGGCGTCGTCGGCCAGCCGCGGCAGGACGTCGTCGCGGAAGCCCGGGTTGTTGAGCCGCTCGGGCGAGACGAGGAGCACGTCGGTCTCGCCGGCGGCCACGCGCTCGTGCACCGCCTGCCACTCGTCGGTGTTGGCCGAGTGGATCGTCTCCGCCCGGATCCCCGCCCGGCGCGCCGCGTCGACCTGGTTGCGCATCAGGGCGAGCAGCGGCGAGACGATGACTGTCGGTCCGGCGCCCCGGGCCCGGAGCAGGGCGGTGGCGACGAAGTACACCGCCGACTTGCCCCAGCCCGTGCGCTGGACGACGAGCGCGCGCCGGCGGTCGGTGACGAGCGCGTCGATCGCCGCCCACTGGTCGTCGCGCAGCCGCGCGTCGTCGCGGCCGACCAGCCGGCGCAGCGCCGCCTCGGCCTGCGCGCGCAGGTCGCCGTCCGGGGTCGCGACCGGGGTCGGGGCCGGGGTGACAGGGGAGTTCGTCGCGTGAGGCACGCCCCCAGTGTGCCCAGCACGTCCGACACGGCGCCGCCGTCCCCAGGCCCGGCGGGCTGCCCGCGCCCGAAGGACCCGGGGACGCGCGCCGCCGCGGCCATAGGATCGCGCGCGGGTCGCCTGCGCGGCCCCACGGACGAGGACGTCCGTGCGAGGGCGGGCCGACGGCGGCCGCGCCGGACGGGAGGCGTACGTGCCAGTGCTCGAAGTGATCGGCTGGCTGGGCTCCGCGCTGCTGGTGGCCTCCCTGCTGCAGACGCGTGTGCTGCGGTTCCGGGTCCTCAACACGATCTCGTGCGTCGTGCTCATCGGCTACAACGCGGCTCTCGGGGTGTGGCCGATGGCGGTGATGAACGTCGTCCTCACGGTGATCAACATCACGGTGGTCGTCCGCGCCACCAGGGCACGCCACGACCCGCTGACCTACGACGCGGTGCCGATGGGCGTCGCCGAGCCGTTCCTGCGCCACCTGCTCGCCCGGCACGCCGCCGACATCCGGACGTTCAACCCCGAGCTCCCGGACGACGCCGCGTCGCAGGCCGAGCACGCCTTCGTGGTCAGCACCGGCGACACCGTCGTCGGCGTCGTGCTGGCACGTGCGGGGGAGCAGCCGGGTGAGCAGGAGGTCCTGCTCGACTACGTCCTGCCGCCCTACCGGGACTTCACGCCCGGTGAGTTCGTCTTCCGCCCGGACGGGCCCTTCGCGGCTCTGGGCACGCGACGCGTCGTCGCGTCCCCGGGCATGACGTCGTCCGCGCGCTACCTGCGCGCGGTCGGCTTCGTGGAGCGGGACGGGCGGCAGGTCCTCGACCTCGCGCCGGCCGCCTGACGGGCGCGGCAGGGGTCCGTGCCCGGCGCTGGCTACGATCGGCGCGTGACCCCGAGCCTGCCGCTGCGCCCGGAGCTCCGGGGCCTGGCGCCCTACGGAGCCCCGCAGCTCGACGTGCCCGTGCTGCTCAACGTCAACGAGAACCCGTACCCGCCGTCGGACGCCGTCGTGGCCGACATCGCCCGGGCCGCCGGTGAGGCCGCCCGCGGGCTGAACCGGTACCCCGACCGGGACTTCCCGGCGCTGCGCCAGGACCTGGCGGCGTACCTGCGGCGCGAGTCGGGCGTCGAGGTGGCGCCCGACGGCGTCTGGGCCGCCAACGGCTCGAACGAGGTCATGCTGCACCTGCTCCAGGCGTTCGGCGGGCCGGGCCGGACGGCCCTCTCGTTCGCCCCCACGTACTCGATGTACCCCGAGTACGCGCGCGACACGTCCACCCGGTGGGTGACGGCGCACCGCGCCGAGGACTTCACGCTCGACCTCGACCGCGCCGTCGCGGCGGTCGCCGAGCACGCGCCGAGCGTCGTCCTGCTCGCGAGCCCCAACAACCCCACGGGCACGGCGCTGACCCGCGCCGAGGTCCAGGCCCTGCTGGCGGCGGCCGACGACGTCCCGGGCGGCTGCGTCGTCGTCGTCGACGAGGCCTACGGCGAGTTCCGCCGCGACGGGACGCCGTCCGCTCTCGAGCTCCTGGCCGACCACCCGGCGCTCGCGGTGAGCCGGACGATGTCCAAGGCCTTCGGTCTGGCGGGCGCCCGCGTCGGCTACCTCGCCGCGGCGCCCGCGCTCGTCGACGCGCTGCGCGTGGTGCGCCTGCCGTACCACCTGTCGGCCGTCACCCAGGCGGTCGCCCGCGCGGCGCTCGCGCACGCCGACGAGCTCATGGCGCAGGTCGGCTCCCTGCGGGCCGAGCGCGACGAGACGGTGGACTGGCTCCGGGCCCGGGGCCTGCAGGTCGCGCCGACCGACGCCAACTTCGTGCTGTTCGGCACGTTCGACGACCGGCACGCGGTCTGGCAGGGTCTGCTCGACCGCGGCGTGCTCATCCGCGAGGTGGGCCCGGACGGCTGGCTGCGGGTCTCGATCGGGACCCCGGCGGAGATGACGGCGTTCAAGGACGCCCTGGTGGAGGTGGCTGGACTGTGACCGCAGCAGCGAGCGAGGCGGCGCCGACGCGCGGCCGCCGGACGGGACGCGTCGAGCGGACGACGTCGGAGTCGAGCGTCCTGGTGGAGCTGGACCTCGACGGCACCGGACGCACGGAGATCTCGACGTCCGTGCCGTTCTACGACCACATGCTCACCGCACTGGGCAAGCACTCCCTGATCGACCTCGTCGTGCGCGCCAGCGGCGACACCGACGTGGACGTGCACCACACGGTCGAGGACGTCGCCATCTCGATCGGCGAGGCGCTGCGCCAGGCGCTCGGCGACAAGGCGGGCATCGGTCGCTTCGGCGACGCCCTGGTGCCCCTCGACGAGGCGCTCGCGCAGGCGGTCGTGGACGTCTCGGGGCGCCCCTACCTCGTGCACACGGGCGAGCCCGCGGGCCAGGAGTACCACCTCATCGGCGGGCACTTCACGGGGTCCCTCACGCGGCACGTCCTCGAGTCGATCGCGCACCACGCCGGCATCTGCATCCACATGCGGGTGCTCGCCGGCCGCGACCCCCACCACATCGTCGAGGCGCAGTTCAAGGCCCTCGCGCGTGCGCTGCGCTCCGCGGTCGCGCGCGACCCGCGGGTCGACGGCGTGCCCTCGACCAAGGGTGCGCTGTGAGCGCGGAGCTCGCGCCGGCCGCCGTCGTGCTGACGCAGGTCGCGATGCCGGAGGGCCTGGCGGCGGCGTGCGCCATGAGCAAGGTGCCGGTCGACGCCGTGCCCACCTCGATCGGCGCCGTCGCCGTGTGCCGCTCGACCGCCGTGGGGGACCCCGAGCTGGTGGCCCAGGTCCTCTCGCAGCTGCTGAAGAACACGCCCGTGGTGCTCATCGTCCAGCGGGACGGCCAGCTCCGCGCCGGTCGGTGGAGCGGGGGCAAGCAGGAGGAGGAGGTCGCCCCCGGGCTCCTGCTCGACGGGGCACCGCCCGAGATCGAGCAGCTCCTCCTCGGGCAGGCGACGGCGTCGGAGCTGCCGGGGACCGTCACGTCGGTCGGCATGTCCCGGCTGCGTGCCGCGCGCGTCCTCGCCCGGGCCGCGCGCGCCGGGCGGCGTGCGGGCTGACCCAGCCGTGGACGGTCCGGCTGGCACCGCGGACCGACCGTAGAATCGTCCCCGTGAGCACCCCCCGCGTCGTCGTGCTGGACTACGGCTTCGGCAACGTGCGCTCCGCGACCCGTGCGCTGGAGCGCGTCGGCGCCGACGTCGAGCTGACGGCGGATCCCGTCGCGGCGCAGGAGGCGGACGGCCTCGTGGTCCCGGGTGTCGGTGCCTTCGCGGCCGTGATGGAGGGCCTGCGTGCCGTGCGGGGTGACCAGATCATCGACCGCCGCCTCGCCGGAGGGCGCCCCGTGCTCGGGATCTGCGTCGGCATGCAGGTGATGTTCACCGAGGGCGTCGAGCACGGGGAGCGCACGCAGGGCCTGGGGGAGTGGCCCGGCGTCGTCGAGAAGCTCGAGGCGCCCGTCGTGCCGCACATGGGCTGGTCCGAGGTCGACCCCGAGCCCGGCACCCGGCTGTTCGCGGGCGTCGAGGACGAGCGGTTCTACTTCGTGCACTCCTACGCGGTGCGCGAGATGCCGCCGCTCGGCGGAGGCCGCCTCACCCCACCGACCGTGACGTGGTCCGAGCACGGCGAGCGGTTCGTCGCGGCCGTCGAGAACGGCCCGCTGTCCGCCACGCAGTTCCACCCCGAGAAGTCCGGCGACGCCGGCGCCCATCTCCTCGAGAACTGGGTCACCGCCCTGAAGGGACACTGAGCCTCCGCATGGAACGACTCCAGCTCCTGCCCGCCGTGGACGTCGCCGACGGGCAGGCGGTCCGCCTCGTCCAGGGCGAGGCCGGCTCCGAGACCTCGTACGGCAGCCCGCTGCAGGCCGCGCTCGACTGGCAGGCCGGCGGTGCCGAGTGGATCCACCTGGTCGACCTCGACGCGGCCTTCGGCCGCGGCTCCAACGCGGACCTCCTCGCTGAGGTCGTCGGCGCGCTCGACGTGAAGGTCGAGATGTCGGGCGGCATCCGCGACGACGCCTCGCTCGAGCGGGCGCTGGCGACCGGGTGCACCCGGGTCAACCTCGGCACCGCGGCCCTGGAGAACCCGGAGTGGACGGCGGACGTCATCGCCCGTCATGGCGACGCGATCGCGGTCGGCCTGGACGTGCGCGGCACCACGCTGGCGGCGCGCGGCTGGACGCGGGAGGGCGGCGACCTCTGGGAGGTGCTCGCCCGCCTGGACGCTGCCGGGTGCTCGCGCTACGTCGTCACGGACGTCACCAAGGACGGCACCCTGCGCGGGCCGAACGTCGAGCTCCTGCGCGAGGTCTGCGCCCGTACCGACGCCCCGGTGGTCGCGTCGGGCGGCATCTCGAGCCTCGCCGACCTCGTCGCGCTCCGAGGCCTCGTGGGGGAGGGCGTCGAGGGAGCGATCGTGGGCAAGGCCCTGTACGCGGGCGCGTTCACGCTCCCCGAGGCGCTGGACGTCGCCGGACGCCCGTAGTGGCCGGACGCGCGCTGCCCGGCACGTCGCCGTTCGCGGGCGACGACGGCTCGGCCGACCCCGCGCTCGCCGCGGCGCTCGCGCGGCACGAGCCCGGGGCACGGGCCGACGCCGCGCTCG
>NZ_JACEXH010000044.1:0-20161 GCF_014525465.1 Actinotalea sp. JY-7885
CGCAGCGGCCCGAGGCCGCGGCGTGGGAGCGTGCGGCCGAGGCCGTCGCCGAGGCGCTCACGGCGGACGAGGACGCCAGCCACCCGCGGGTGTTCGCGGCGCCCCGTGCCGTGCCGCCCGCCCCGGGTCGCCCGGCACGGGGACCGTCCGGTCCCCCGCGCACCTCCACGACGACCGGCAAGCGCTGGGGACGGGTGTCGCGCCCGCTCGTCGCGCTGGTCCTCGTGGTGCTCTTCGCGGTCCTCGGCGCCGTCTTCGCGGACCGGGTGTGGGGCGCGCCGGCCGCCGGCGGCCTCGGCCAGGGTGCCCCCGCCGTCGTGGCGTCCGGCACGGACGCCACGGGACGTGGGATGCTGCCGCTGCGTACCCTGGACGCCGCAGCGCCCGCGAGCGCTGACCCAGAGCACGGCGCCCGACCGGGCGCGCACCAGGGCGGCGCGGCGAACCGCGCACCGCAGACGACGACAGCGAGGAACCTGTAGTGGTGGACGACGCACCCCGAATCCTCGGCGGCCGCTACGAGGTCGGCGAGCTCATCGGGCGCGGCGGGATGGCCGAGGTCCACATCGGCCACGACACGCGCCTGGGCCGCACGGTCGCGATCAAGATCCTCCGCTCGGACCTCGCGCGCGACCCGTCCTTCCAGGCCCGCTTCCGCCGGGAGGCGCAGGCGGCTGCCTCGCTCAACCACCCGGCGATCGTCGCCGTCTACGACACCGGCGAGGACATCTTCACCGAGCCCGGCGGCGCCGTCTCGCACGTGCCGTTCATCGTCATGGAGTACGTCGAGGGCCACACGGTCCGCGACATCCTGCGGGACGGCACGGCCGTGCCGATCGAGGAGGCCGTAGAGATCACCGCCGGCGTGCTCTCGGCGCTCGAGTACTCCCACCACGCCGGCATCGTGCACCGCGACATCAAGCCCGCGAACGTCATGCTGACGCCCACCGGCGCGGTCAAGGTCATGGACTTCGGCATCGCCCGCGCGATGGCCGACTCCGCCGGGACGATGACGCAGACGCAGGCCGTCATCGGGACGGCCCAGTACCTCTCCCCCGAGCAGGCTCGCGGCGAGCAGGTCGACTCCCGCAGCGACCTGTACTCGACCGGCTGCCTGCTGTTCGAGCTGCTGACGGGCCGCCCGCCCTTCATCGGCGACTCGCCGGTGGCCGTGGCCTACCAGCACGCGCGCGAGCAGGCGCCGCCGCCCAGCACGTTCGCGTCCGACATCCCGGAGGCGCTGGACCGCATCACGTCCAAGGCCCTCGCCAAGGACCGGGACCAGCGCTACAGCTCCGCGGCCGAGTTCCGTGCGGACCTCGAGTCGGCCCTGCGGGGCGGGCACGTCAACGCACCCGCGGTCGGCGCCCTCGCCGCCGGGGCCCTCGCTGGGGCCGCGGCGACCGAGGTGCTGCGCCCCGGCCCGCAGACCGCCGCGACCCAGGTGATGGGTGCCGGCGCGGGTGCCACGCAGGCGCTGCCGCCGACCGGGGCCGCGCCCTGGTCCCAGGTCGGGGGTGCCGGCACGGGCACCACGACCAGGACGACGCAGGGCACGGACCCCGACGAGGACGAGGCGCCCAGGCGGCGCTGGATCCTGTGGGTCCTCATCGGCGTCGCCCTCGCGGCCGTGATCGGCATCGCGATCGTGCTGACCCAGGGCGGCGGCGAGGAGGAACCGGTGCTCGTCACCGTCCCCAACGTCGTGGGGATGGACGAGGCGCAGGCGCGCGCAGCCATCACCGACCTCGGCCTGGAGTTCGAGCGCGTCAGCGAGCCGAGCCTCGAGGTGCAGGCCGGCTTCGTCATCAGCACGGACCCCGGCGCCGACGAGCAGGTCGACGAGGGAGCCACCGTGCAGGTCGTGGTCTCGGAGGGCGCCGAGGAGGTCGAGATCCCCGACATGTCGAACTACACGCAGCAGCAGGCCCGCGCGGAGCTCGAGCGGCTCGGCTTCACGGACATCTCGGTGTCGACCGAGGACAGCCCGGACGTCGACAAGGACCGGGTGATCCGCACGGACCCCGCCGCGGGGACCGCCGTGGACCCCACCGCCACCCCCGTGACGCTCGTGCTGTCCACGGGCCTCGTCCAGCTGCCGAACCTCCTCGACCCGCCCCGCACGCTCGAGCAGGCGCGCGGCGAGCTCGTCGCCCTCGGCCTCATCCCCTCGATCAGCGAGGAGGCGACAGGCGACGCGCCCCCCGGGACGGTCATCGCACAGAGCCGCACGCCGGGCCCCGTGCCGCAGGGCTCGGAGGTCGGCATCACGGTCGCGACCGCGCCGGTCATCGAGAAGGTCTCCGTGCCGGACGTGACGGGCAAGCGCTACGACGAGGCGGCGGCGCAGCTCGGCGCCGCGGGCCTCAACTCCGTCGCCGGCGAGGCCGTCTTCGACGCCACGCAGCCGGAGGGCCGCGTCGTGCGCACGGAGCCCGCAGCAGGGACCTCGGTGGACGAAGGATCGACGGTGACGGTCATCCTGTCCAAGGGCAAGGAGCCGGCACCCGACGACGACGCGTAGCCCTCGGCTGACGACGACGACAAGGGGCCCGCCGCGCACACGCGGCGGGCCCTTCGTCCGTCCGCCGTCAGGAGCGCGCGGCCTCGCGCACCAGGGGCGCCATGCCCGCCGACGCCTCGACAGCACCGTCCAGCCCGCAGACCTCGAGCCAGTTCGCGAGGAGCCGGTGGCCGCCCTCGGTCAGGACCGACTCCGGGTGGAACTGCACGCCGTGCAGCGGCAGCTCACGGTGCTGCAAGCCCATGATCACCCCAAGTCCGGCGCCGGGCGCCGTGCGCGCGGTCACGACGAGGTCGTCCGGCACGGTGCCGTCCACCACGGCGAGGGAGTGGTACCGCGTCGCCGTGAACGGCACGTCCAGGCCCGCCAGGACCCCCGCGCCGTCGTGCTGGACCGCGCTGGTCTTGCCGTGCATCAGCTCCGGCGCGTGCGTGACCGTCGCGCCGTAGACCTCCGCCAGGGCCTGGTGCCCGAGGCAGACGCCGAGCATGGGCGTGCCCGTGCCCGCGCAGTCGCGGATGACGTCCATGCTCTGGCCGGCCGCACGGGGCGTACCCGGACCGGGTGAGATCAGGACGCCGTCGTACCCCTCGCGCTCGGCGAGCGGCGGCACGGCGTCGTTGCGCACGACGACGGTCTCGGCCCCGAGCTGGTCGAGGTAGCCGACGATCGTGTAGACGAAGGAGTCGTAGTTGTCCACGACGAGGATCCGGGTCATGTCAGTCCACCGTGGTCTCGTTGAAGGGCATGAGGGGGGCGATCGCCGGGAAGACCCACGTGAAGCAGGCGGCGACGACCGCCGCGGCGAGCGCCACCATGATCAGCGCCCGGACCCACGCCGGGCCGGGGAGGGCACGCCACAGCCAGGCGTACATCAGGCACCTCCGGAGGGGTCGGCGGGGGCCACGAGGTCCGGCGGCACGCCGTCCGAGACCGGCATCCAGTAGTCGAGCTCGGAGTGGACGACGTAGCGCTCCCGCGCGGAGAACATCGGGTGGCACGTCGTCAGCGTCATGCTCGCGACGGTCGGGGTCGCGCCCGGGTTGTTCGGCACCGGCGCGACGACCTCGACCTGGTGCGGCAGCACGATCTCGTGGCCGGTGACCCGGTAGACGTACCAGGCGTCCGGCGTCTGGACGATGAGGGGGTCGCCCACCTGGAGCTCGGCCGCGCGGTTGAGCGGCTTGCCGTACGTCGTGCGGTGGCCCGCGACGGCGAAGTTCCCGATCTGGCCCGGCATGGCCGTGCCCTCGTAGTGGCCGAGGCCGCCCTTGTCGAGCACGTCGGGCCGGCTGGTCCCCTGGGTGATGGTCGGCATGAAGTCCGGCCCGAACCGCGGGACCTGCAGCGTCGCGAACGTCGTCAGGTTCGCCGGCTCCGCCATGACCGGCGCCGGCTCGTCGTAGCGCGGTCCGGTCGTCTCCGTCTCCGTCTCCGCCTCGTCCCGTGCCTCCGGCTCGGAGACGACCCAGTCGAGGTCGGCGATGGCCCTGCGCTGGTCGGCTCCCGCCGCGACGTCGGTCCACCACAGCTGCCAGACCACGAACAGCGCGAGGAGCACGCCGAGGGTGATGAGCACCTCGCCCAGGACGCCCACGACCGTCGCGCCACGGTGGCCGGTCGCCCTCCGCTCGGGCTGCCGGTGACGGGCCGCGGCGGGCCGCTGGTCGGCGACGGTCATGATGCGCTCCCCGCCGCGAAGACGTCGACGCCGTCCGGGACGTCGGCGTACTGCAGATCGGCGCTGCCCTCGTAGGCGGGGAGCTCCAGGTCACCCTCCACCGTGGTGGACCACCCGAGGCCGACGGCGTCGACCCACTGCAGGTACTCCTGGATCGCCGGCGACTGGAGCAGCGAGGCGCGCAGCTCGTCGGGGTCCCCGACGGCGCGCACCACGAAGGGCGGGGAGTAGGTGCGCCCGTGGAGCAGCAGCACGTTGCCGACGCACCGGAAGGCGGACGTCGCGACCACGCGCTGGCCCTGCAGCGTCATGGCCTCCGCCCCGCCCGCCCAGAGGCCGTTGATGACCGCCTGGAGGTCCTGCTGGTGCACGACGAGGTCGTCGTTGGTCACGTCGTCGGGGCGGGGAACGTTCGCCGGCGCGTCGCTGAGGCGCACCGTCAGGCCCGGACCCTCGACCGGCTGGAGCCCTGCGGCCAGCGCCTCCAGCTCGGCGGTCGTCGGGTCGAGCATGGGCAGGTCGCCCACCTGGGCGTCCGTGAGCAGGCCCACCTCCGCCTCGAGGTCACGCACCTCCGCCTCGATCTCTCCCAGCCGCGCCGACTCCACCTCGACCAGGCCGGCGAGGTCCTGCGGCTGACGGCCGTCGGGCCCTCCCGCGAGGCGGGCGTTGGCGGCGAACAGGAAGCCCGCCATCACCAGCACGAGGCTCACGGCGACCGCGCCGCCCCACGGTGCCCGCCCGCCGGTCCGGTCCCCGGCGTGGTCGGTCTCCGGAGCGGGGTCGGCGTCGTCGTGGGCGTGCTTGCCTCGCTCCGACATGTCGCCTCCCTCCGGGCCCGGACCGTGCCACTACGCTAGACGACGAACCTCCGGCCTCCCGTGCCGGACCACCGCTGCGCCAGGAGATCCACCGTGCCCGAGTCGAAGCCGCGCAAGAAGCCGGCGTACGTCCCGCCGCCCGCGGCGCAGGGGCCGAAGACCAACCCCCGCTGGCTCGTCCCCACGATGCTGGGTCTGATGATCGTCGGCCTGATCTGGGTCGTCGTGACCTACATCTTCCAGTCGCAGTACCCGATCCCGGGCATCGGCAGCTGGAACCTCGCGGTCGGGTTCGTCCTCATCATCGCCGGATTCTCGCTCACCACGCGCTGGCACTGACGGCGCCGGCCCCTGACGGCCGGCCCCGCGCTCCGAGAGCCCTCGTCCCCCGGGACGAGGGCTCTCGTGCGTCCGGCGCCGCCGAGAGTTCTCCCCAGGAGTGCACAACTCTGTGGATAACTACACCCGTGTAGTTCCCCCGGTGTGACCCGCCTGTGGACGGTTCACACCGTGGCGTACCGCAGCGCCGCCAGCAGGACGAGGACGACGACGACCAGCATGCTCGCCCCGACGCCCACGAGCGTGCGCCGCTCCCGCGGTGCGTAGGCGTAGGCGGCGCCGAGCGCGAGGCCCACGAGCAGCCCGCCGAGGTGACCCTGCCAGGCCACGTTGGGGACCACGAAGCCGATGACCGCGTTGATGCCGATGATCGCCAGGATGGGACGCGCGCTGCGGCCCATGCGACGGAGCACGACGACGATCGCGCCGAAGAGCCCGAAGACCCCGCCCGACGCCCCCAGGACGATCTGCCACCAGCTCGCACCGTCCGCCAGGAGCAGGTACAGCACGTTGCCGCCGAGGCCGGAGGCGAGGTACAGCGTGAGGAAGCGCCACCGGCCGAGGGCCAGCTCCAGCTCACGCCCGAGCAGCCACAGCGCGTACATGTTGAACGCGATGTGGGTGAACGCGAGGTACCCCTGGGTGGAGTGCAGGAACCCCGCGGTGAGGAAGCGCCACGGCTGGGCCTCGGCGGCGGCCGGCTGGAACACGAGCCGCTCGGTCCACGGCCAGCCCACGGCCCACTGCAGGAGGTAGCTGACGACGCACAGCCCGATGAGGGTCAGGGTCACCACCGGGGGCCCGGTGCGCACGGGGGCACCGAAGACCGTGCGGCGCGCCGGCGCCGTGCGGGACGCCTCGCGCACGCAGTCGACGCAGTGCACGCCGACGGCGGCAGGGCGCTGGCACTCGGCGCACACGGGGCGCTCGCAGCGCTGGCACCGGACGTACGAGACGCGGTCGGGGTGGCGCGGGCACACCGGGACCGCGCCGTAGGCGGGTCCCGGTGCGGCCGACGGAGTGCTCACTCCTCGACGGTCACCGAGGTGATGACGATGTCCTCGACGGGCCGGTCGCCGCGGCCCGTGCGCGTCGCGGCGATCGCGTCGACCACGGCGCGGCTCTCGTCGTCGGCGACCTTGCCGAAGATCGTGTGCTTGCCGTTGAGGTGCGGCGTGGGCGTCACCGTGATGAAGAACTGCGAGCCGTTGGTGCCGCCGGTACGGCCCGTGACCGGGTCGCGGCGCAGGCCGGCGTTGGCCATGGCCAGCAGGTAGGGCTGGTCGAAGCGGAGCTCGGAGATCTCGTCGTCGAAGCTGTAGCCGGGGCCGCCGGTGCCGGTGCCCAGCGGGTCGCCGCCCTGGATCATGAACCCGGGGATGACGCGGTGGAAGACGACGCCGTCGTACAGCGGGTCGTTCCGCTCGGCACCCGTGGCCGGGTCCGTCCACGTCGTGGTGCCGGTGGCCAGCCCGGTGAAGTTCTTCACCGTCTTGGGCGCCTGGTTCGGGAAGAGCTCGACGCGGATGTCGCCTGCGGTCGTGTGAAGGGTCGCGAACATGACCACATCCTCGCACGCAGCGCAGGGCGCAGCCCGCCCGACGGTGGCACGATGGGCACCAGCACGAGCGCCCGGGCTGGCACCGGGCGGGTCCCCGTCCGCCGAAAGCAGGGAGTCGACCATGTTCGACCGCATTCGCCGCCGTACGACAGCCGTACCCGTCGTGGAGGTGGATGACCTCAAGGCACACGCCGCCCACGTCCAGGCCGCCCTCGCCGACGCGTCAGCACAGGCCGGCATCGCCGCGGCCCGCCTCGGCGAAGAGGCCAAGGCCGCCGCGCTGCAGGCGAAGGGGTGGGCGACGCCGCGCGTCGAGAAGGCCCTGCACGACGCCACGGCCGCCGCCGCCCCGCGCGTCGAGAAGGCCGCCGAGAAGTCGCTGCCGATCGTCGAGTCCGCGCACGACCGCTTCGTCGACGAGCTCCTGCCGAAGATCGTCGCGGCCGTCAACGCGGCCGCCGTCGCCGCCGCGGCCGGGGCCGACAAGGCCCGCGACGCCGCGTCCACCAAGCTGAGCGAGATCGCCCACGTCGAGCCGCCGGCCCCGCCGAAGTCGCACCGGTTCGCGAAGGTGTTCTGGCTCGTCGCCGGGGTCGTCGGCATCGTGGGGGCCGTCGGGGCCTGGCGCCGCAGCCGTCCGACGACGGACCCGTGGGCCGAGCAGCCGTGGGAGACCGAGGACACCGGCTCGGAGCGGCTCAAGGCCGCCGCCGCCGACGTCCGCTACGAGCTCGCCGACGCGGCCGAGACGGTCGGCGAGGCGGCGGGCGAGACCGTCGCCCGCACGCGTGAGGCGACGGAGAGGGCCGCCGCGCTGGCGCGCGAGGCCGCCGAGAAGGCACGCAAGGCCTCGCCGCGGCGCCGCGCCGCCGGCCGGGCAGACGCCGTGCTCGGGGACGACGAGGTCACCGAGGCGATCGAGACACCGGAGGGCACCATGAGCACGGACAAGACGGGCAGCGGCACGGCACCTGGCGCGACGGACGAGCCGAGCGACCACAGCGGGCTGCCGCTCGACGCGGACAAGATCCCGACCGACGTGCCGGGCCAGACGGACGACCCCTCGCACACCGCGAAGGGCTCGGACGGCTGAGCGCCTGACGTCCACAGCACGACCCGGCGGGGCCGGGCACCTCACGGTGCCGGGCCCCGCCGTCGTCGGTGGTCTCGGCACCCGATCGGCGGTGACGCGCCGGGGGAGCGGCGGCCAGGGTGGGTGGATGCGCTGGTTCCGTCGCCGCTCGTCACGCACGCCCCAGTCCGCGACGCCCACGCCCGCGCCCGCACCGGCGGACGCGGACACTCGCCTCCTTCCGGACCCCGACCTGCCCGTGCTCGACCGGCATCGGGCCGCCCTGCTCCGCGCCGGCGCCCGCGAGGCGTTCGCCGCGGCGGGCGTGGAGACGACGCCCGACGGCGCGGTGCTGCGCGGGATCGAGGCCGTCTACGGGCTCGACAACGTCGCGGCCGCGGCGGCGCGGCTCCCCGAGCACGAGTGGCCGGAGCTGTTCGCCAGGCACGCCCGCACCATGATCGGCGCCTTGGGGCCGGACCCCTTCGCGGGCCTGGACGACGTCCCGTCCCACCTCTTCCTCCGGCTCCTGCCGACGGACGCGCTCCCCGCCGAGGGCCCCCGGCGGCACGTCGTCGGCGACCTGGTCGCTGTCGCGGCCGTGGACCACCCCGAGCACGTGCGCACGCTCGCCGCGGGGCCGGCGGTCGACGAGCTGGGCGGGTGGGACGTGGTCGAGCGGCTGGGCCTGGCCAACCTGCGTACCCAGCGTGCGGAGATGACGGCGGAGCTCGCCTTCGGGGTGCGCCTGAGCACCGGCGGCTTCTTCCACGCCAGCCGGGTGCTGGTGATGGAGCACCTGCTGGCGGAGGACTTCCGGCTGGAGACGCCGCGGCACGGCGTCCTGGTCGCGGTGCCGAACCGGCACCTCGTGGTGGTGCACCCGGTGACGGAGTGGGACATCGTCGGGGCGCTCGAGACCATGCTGCGCGTCACGCGCGAGGAGGTGACCGCCGTGGGGACGCTGAGCCCGCACCTCTACTTCTGGCGCGACGGTGCGTGGGAGCAGGTCACGCGCCTGGGGTCCGACCGCGTGTCCGTCGACGCGACCGGGATGCTCGGGGCCGCGCTCGAGGAGCTCGGTCCACCGCCGGCGCCCGGGGACGGTGCGTAGGTCCGTCAGGCCGGGTCGGTCGGCAGCTCGAGCGACAGGCCGAGCGCGGTGAAGTGGTGCTCGCCGAACCAGGCGGTCACGTGGGCCACGCCGTCGGCCGTGACCACGGGGTGCTGGATCTGGAACGCGCGGTGCACCCCGTCGGGCCCGCGCATGTACATCGCGAGCGCGGGGACCCCGTTGGCGGACGTCGAGACGAAGCGCATGTCCCCGGCGCGCTGGGCCGGGCAGCGGGTGCGGATCAGGTCGGCGATGTCCGCCCCGCCCTGGAACCACTCGAGGAACGGCGGCATCTGCCACTGGGCGTCCTCGGTGAGGACGCCCACGAGGCCGTCCATGTCGTAGTCCTCGAAGGCGCGCTGGTAGCGCGCCAGCAGCTCGGCGGCGCGCGGGTCGCCGGCGTCCAGCGCGACGGGCTCGTCCTCACGCCGGCGCGCGAGGTGGTTGCGGGCGCGCTGCAGGGTGCTGGTCACGGCGCCGACGCTCAGGCCGAGCGCGGCCGCCGCCTCCGCGGCACGCCAGCGCAGGACGTCGCACAGCAGCACGACGGCGCGCTGCTGCGCCGTGAGCTCCTGCAGCGCCGCGACGAGCGCGAGCCGCACGCTCTCCCGGCTCACGGCGACATCGGCCGGGTCCTCCTCGGGTGACGCCCAGACCACCGCGTCGGGCAGCGGTTCGACCCACGCCGTCTCGCGCTGCGCGTGCAGGTCGCCGCGGGGGTCCGCCGGCGGAGCGCCGAGCCCGACGGGCAGCGGGCGCCGCGCGCGGCCCTCGAGCGCGGTGAGGCATGCGTTGGTGGCGATGCGGTACATCCAGGTGCGGACGGACGAGCGGTGCTCGAAGCCGTCGTAGGCCCGCCAGGCGCGCAGGTAGGTCTCCTGGACCAGGTCCTCGGCCTCGTGCACCGAGCCGACCATCCGGTAGCAGTGCGCCGTGAGCTCGCGCCGCAGTGGCGCGACGAGCTCCTCGAACTCGGGTCGCGGTTCACCGGTGCCGGGCAGTGCATCCGCCTCTGCGCTCACCCGGCGACGGTACCCCCGCGCGCCGACACGGCACAGGGGTATCGCTCAACCCAGCGTGACCTCGGGCGCTGCCCCCGCCTCGAGCGTGAACGCCGCCGCACGCCCGCCGGCGCGCACCTCGTAGTCGCCGAGCCAGCCACGGACGCCCACGCGGCCCTGCGCATCCGTGCGCAGCGCCGTGGGCGCCAGCCACCACTCGTCCTTGACCAGGCGGCGCAGCGCGTCGTACGAGGGCTTGGGCGTGCCGTCCGCGCGCACGAGGCCGCCGGGCGCGCCGAGCCACATGTCGCCGTCGGACAGGCCCCAGTAGGTGACGCCCTGCACCGAGGGGTGCGAGGCGAGCGTGCGGTAGTGCCGCTCGACCTCGTCCGCCTGCCGCGCCTCGCCGTCGGGCGTCGTGGGCCAGTGGGGGATCTGGTAGTCGTTGAGGTCTTCGAGCTCGGGCGGCATGAGGTGCCCCGACAGCAGCGTGGTCTCGGTGAAGTGGATCGGCAGCCCGTAGCGCGAGAACCGGTCGAGGATCGCGAGCGTCTTCTCCTCGCCCCAGTAGCCCTGGTGCATGTGGCTCTGCAGGCCCAGGACGTCGACCTGGATGCCCGCCTCGAGCACTCCCTCGATGAGGCACTCGTACGCCGTGGACATGTCGAAGTCGTTGAGGAGCAGGGTCGCGGACGGGTTGGTCGCGCGCGCCTCCTCGAAGGCGAGGCGGATGGTCGCGATGCGGCCGCGCTCGCGCGCCAGCGGCGTGATGCCGTTGGCGCCGTTCTCGAACACGGGCATGATCACGACCTCGTTGATCGCGTCCCACGTGTCGATCAGCCCCGAGAAGTCGCCGACCTCGCGCCGGATGCGCTCGCGCTGGAGGCGCTCCACCTCGTCGGTCGGCAGGTCGAGCAGCCAGTCCGGCTGGACCGTGTGCCACATGAGCGGGTGGCCCTTGAGCGCGACCCCGCGCTCGGCGAACCACTCGGCCGTCCGGCGCAGGCGGGCCGTGTCGGGTCTGCCGCGCACGGGCTCGAACCGGCCCCAGTAGAAGGGGAGGGTCGCCGTGTTGAACACGTCCAGCCACAGGTCGGCGAGGTGCTGCGCCTGCGCACGCGACAGCCGCGTGCCCTCGGCCTCGCCCAGCGCCGGCCGGCCGCCCGCCGGCGCGCCGTCGTCGCTCAGCTCGTCGTTCGCGAGCGGGATGAACTCGAACCCGATGTTTCCGAGGCCGAACGCGTGCCGCGTCTGGGCGACGACGACGTCCGCGTCGCGCAGCGGGGCGCCGTCGGGCCCCAGGACGGTCAGCGTCGCGTCAGCGGTGCGGTGCGCGAAGGTCGGGTCGGGCGTGGGGGAGCTGGGCACGGGCGTCTCCTCGTCGTCGAGGCGATCAGGGTAACGATGAACAGAGCCCGGACGCCCGGGGCGGTGCGGGGGTCAGCCGGCCGGGACCGGCGCCGGCCGCGGGCGGTCCGGGACGCCGAGCCGCGCGAGGGCGAGCGGGCCGGCGATCGCGCCGACCGCGATCAGCGCCGCCAGCAGCCCGCACACCACCTGCCACGACGTCGCCTCGTACAGGGCGCCGGCCAGCAGCGACCCGGTGGCCGCGCCCGCGAGTCCCGCGTTCCCGAGCAGGCTCATGCCGCGGCCGGTGCGCGTACCGCTGACGTGCGCGACGGCGGCCTCGTGGATCGGCGTCAGCGCCGCCCACGCCGTGGCGGTGAGGACCCACAGCGCGGCGATCACCAGCGGGCCCGGTGCCAGCGCGAGCCCGGCGGCGAAGAGCGCCGAGCCGATCGAACCCGCGGCGTACACCGCGCGCCGTCCGTGCCGCCCGGTGAGGCGGTGCAGCGCCCTCGGCAGCACCGTCATCGCGATCCCACCCGGCAGGAAGACCAGCGCGATCTCGTGGACCTCGAGCTCGAAGGCGCGCTGCAGGTGCAGCAGGAGGATCAGGCCGACGCCGGCCTCCGCCACCGAGGTGAGCGCCACGACGGCGAGCAGCGGCGACATGCGCCGCACGTCTCGCCACACCGAGGCGTCCGGTGGGTGCTGGACGGGCTCGCGGCGGACGGAGCGCATCAGCAGCGCCGCCGCGACGAGGCAGGCGACGCCCAGGGCGGCGAAGACCCCGCGGTAGCCGAGCGTGGGCAGGAGCACGAGCGAGGGAACCCAGAAGAACCACGACGCGAAGGCGACGGCCGAGTACAGGCCGGCGAACGCGCCGTCGTCCTCCTCGAGGCGTTCGGCGGTGATCGCCCGGACCGCGACCCACAGCAGCGCGCCGCCGGCGCCGCTCGCCGCCGCCGCCACGAACGCGACGCCGAGCCCGGGTGCCACGGCGTACCCCCCGCACGCCAGCGCGCAGAGCACGGCACCGGCCGCGGCCACCCGCGAGCGCTCACGCGTGTCGACCAGCCTGCCCGCGACCGGCCGGGCGGCGAACGAGACCGCGAGCTCGAGGGCGACCAGGGCACCGATCTGCGTCGGCGTCGCGCCCAGCGCGGCCCCGACCCACAGCGGCAGGAGGAAGTCGAGGACGTCCGCGGACCCGCCGACGAGCGCGGCGCCGGTGGTCGACGCGCTCCGGCGGCTCACGCGCCATCTCATGACCGGACGCTAGCGGCACCCGACCGGTCCCGTCGCTACCCGGCGGGACCTCGTCGTCGGGGACGCAGGAGCGCGACGGCCCGGCGGTCGTCCTGCGACCGGACGTCGGCCACCTCCAGGCCCGCGGCGGCGATGTCGTCGGCGAGCGCCGCCACCTGGGCGCTGCCCAGCGCCTGGAGGAGCACCACCCCGCCCGGCGCGACGTGCGCCCCCGCGACCGCCAGGCACCGGCGCGGCAGGTCGAGGCCGTCGGGCCCGCCGTCGATCGCGACCACAGGGTCCTGCGGCCACGCATCCACGTCCTCGCGGGGCACGTAGGGCGGGTCCGCCAGCACGACGGCGAACCGCTCGTGGGGCCCGACGGCCGACTCCATCGCGCCGCAGCGGACCTCGACCGAGACGTCCGTGACGTTCGCGCGCGCGTTGGCCGTCGCCAGCCGGCACGCGTGCGGGTCGACGTCGACCTGGACCAGGTCCCGGCGAGCGAGCACGGCGGCGGCCTGCCCGATCTGCCCCGCACCGGAGCACAGCTCGAGGATCGCCCCGGGCGGCAGTCCTGCGGCCACCTCGGCCGCCCAGCGTGCCTGGAGCAGCGTCCACGGACGGGGGCGCAGCACCCGCTCGTCGAACGTCACGAGGAGCGGGCCGAAGTCGACGGTCTGGGTCTGCATCGCCGACCATCCTCGCCCACGGCGCCGGCCGGCGCGCGCACAGGGCGTGCGATCACGGGGTGGAGCCAAGGGGACTCGAACCCCTAACCCCCTGCTTGCAAAGCAGGTGCGCTACCAATTGCGCCATGGCCCCCGGGTGGACCGGCCGGGACCGGGCGACGGCTCAGTCGAGCTCGTCGGTGACCTCGGTCCACAGGTCGCGCTCGTCGCGGTCCTCCGCGTACGTGCGCCACACCAGGTAGCCCGCGGCGGCAGCCAGCAGGGCGATGAGGAGCTTCTTCATGCGTTCCTCCGGTGGTGCGAGGGGGTGGGCCTAAGAGGACTTGAACCTCTGACCTCTTCCTTATCAGGGAAGCGCTCTAACCGTCTGAGCTATAGGCCCGAGCACCGAGACGGCGCCGCACGAGAGTACCCCAGCGTGCGGGCGCCGCCCAAACCCGTCAGTCGTCGGTGAGGGTCAGGTGCACGCCGCCGACGAGCGCGGCGACGATGTTGTAGAGGAACGCCCCGATGGTCGACAGCGCCGTGAGCAGCACGATGTCGATGACGCCGACCATGGTCGCCAGCGAGATGATCCGCTCGAAGCCGAGGTAGTCCTCGACGCGGAAGAACGTCTCCGAGCCCGAGAGGGTCGCGGCGATGTCGTTCACCGAGGCGAACACGTGCAGGCCGTCGAGGGTGTACCAGACGACCGCGGCCGCGACGACGATCATGATCCCGACCGCGACGGACAGCAGGAACGACAGCTTCATGACCGACCACGGGTCGATCCGGGCGACGGACAGCCGCACGCGGCGCGGGCCCGATCCCGAGATCGACGACGTGGAGGCCGCGGCGGCCGGCTTCGTGGAGGTCCGTGCGGGCTTCGCCGGCTCCGTGGCGTCCTTGGTGGGCAGCGCCGTGCGCGCCGTCTCCACCGCGCCCTGCGCCGACTGCTTCATCCGCTCGGTGAAGGACCGTCCGCTCGCGCCGGACTCGTCCGGCTCCCGCGCCGGGGTCGACGGCGTCCCGGTGGCCGGAGCCGCGCCGGGCCGCACCGCCGTGCCGGCTCCGGTCGAGCCCGGCTTGGCCGCGGGGCGCTGCGGTGCGATGGACGGCGGCTGGGTCCCGTCGGTGCTCATCGGTCTCCCTCGATCGGTGCCGGCTGCGCGTCACCCGGGTCGTCGGTGGACTGCTCGTCTCCGGGCTGCTCGTCGGACGTGGCCGGCCCGGACGATTCTGCACCGGCCTCGTCGCCGTCCACGTCAGACTCCAGGACGACCTCGGGACCGTCGACGTCGGCCTCGTCCCCCACGGTAGCCGCATCTCCCGCGAGGTTGCGCTCCACGTTGCGCGCGACGGCCAGGATGTGGTCACCCGCGTCCGGCTTGGCGAGGATGACGCCCGTCGCGTCGCGCCCGTGCACGGGCAGCTCGCCCACCTGGGAGCGCACGACCTTGCCGCGCTCCATCACCACGAGGATCTCGTCGTCCTGGTGCGCCATGATCGCGCCGACGAGCTTGCCGCGGTCGTCGGGCAGCCTGGCGGCGCGCACGCCCTGCGTGCCGCGGTTGGTCCGGCGGTACTCCAGGTTCCCGTCGCGGTTCACCCGGTGCATGTCCGAGCGCTTCGCCGTGCCGCCGTCGGTCACGGTGACGAGGTAGGAGCCCTCCTCGATGACGTGCATCGACAGCAGCTCGTCGTCGTCGGTCTTGAACTTCATGCCCGTGACGCCCGACGTCGCGCGGCCCATGGGACGGAGCTGGTCGGCCGACGCGTGGAAGCGCACGGCCTGGCCCTTGCGGGACACGAGCAGCAGCTCGGAGTCCTCGTCCGCGAGCACGGCGGAGACCAGCTCGTCCGGCGTGCCGTCCTCGTCCTCGCGCAGGTTGATCGCGATGAGGCCACCCGAGCGGTTCGAGTCGTAGTCCGAGAGCCGCGTCTTCTTCACCAGGCCGCGGCGGGTCGCCAGGACGAGGTACTCCGCCTGGTCGTAGTCGCGCAGGTCGATGACCTTGGCGATCTGCTCGCCCGGCTGGAAGGCCAGCAGGTTGGCGACGTGCTGACCCTTGGAGTCCCGCCCGCCCTCGGGCAGCTCGTACGTCTTGGCGCGGTACACGCGACCGAGGTTGGTGAAGAAGAGCAGCCAGTGGTGCGTCGTCGTGACGCCGAAGTGCTCGACGACGTCGTCCGCGCGCAGCTGTGCGCCGCGCACGCCCTTGCCGCCGCGCTTCTGCACCCGGTACTGGTCGCTGCGCGTGCGCTTGGCGTAGCCGCCGCGGGTGATCGTCACGACGACCTCCTCCTCGGCGATGAGGTCCTCCATGGAGACCTCGCCGGCGAACGGCAGGATCTGCGTGCGGCGGTCGTCGCCGTACTTGGCGACGATCTCGTCGAGCTCGGTCTGCACGATGTCCCGCTGGCGCTGCGGGTCCGCCAGGATGCTCTCGTAGTCGGCGATCTTGACCATGAGGCCGTCGTACTCGTCGGTGATCTTCTGGCGCTCGAGGGCGGCGAGCTGGCGCAGCTGGAGGTTGAGGATCGCGCGCGCCTGGATCTCGTCCACGTCGAGCAGCGCCATGAGCCCGTCGCGGGCCTCCTCGACCGTGGCCGACGCACGGATGAGCGCGATGACCTCGTCGAGAGCGTCGAGCGCCTTGAGGTAGCCGCGCAGGATGTGCGCGCGCTCCTGCGCCTGCCGCAGGCGGTACGCGGTGCGGCGCACGATCACGTCGAGCTGGTGGGTGACCCAGTGCCGCACGAACGCGTCGATGCTCAGCGTGCGCGGGACGTCGTCGACCAGCGCGAGCATGTTCGCGCCGAAGTTGTCCTGCAGCTGGGTGTGCTTGTAGAGGTTGTTGAGCACGACCTTCGCGACGGCGTCGCGCTTGAGCACGATGACCAGGCGCTGGCCGGTGCGGCCCGAGGTCTCGTCGCGGATGTCCGCGATCCCCTGGATGCGGCCCTCCTTGACGAGGTCGGCGATCTTGGCCGCGAGGGTGTCGGGGTTCACCTGGTAGGGCAGCTCGGTCACGACGAGGCAGATCCGGTTCTGGATCTCCTCGACCGTGACGACCGCGCGCATGGTGATCGAGCCGCGACCCGTGCGGTACGCCTCCTCGATGCCGCGCCGGCCCAGGATGGTGGCGCCCGTCGGGAAGTCGGGCCCCGGGATCCGCTCGATGAGCGCCTCGAGGAGCTCCTCCTTCGAGGCCGCCGGGTTCTCCAGGTGCCACGCGATGCCGGCCGCGACCTCCCGCAGGTTGTGCGGCGGGATGTTCGTCGCCATGCCGACGGCGATGCCGGAGCTGCCGTTGACCAGCAGGTTCGGGAACCGGGAGGGCAGCACCGAAGGTTCCTGCGTGCGGCCGTCGTAGTTGTCGCGGAAGTCGACGGTCTCCTCGTCGATGTCGCGCACCATCTCCATCGCGATGGGCGCCATCTTGCACTCGGTGTACCGCGGGGCCGCCGCGGGGTCGTTGCCGGGGGAGCCGAAGTTCCCCTGGCCGGCGACGAGCGGGTAGCGCAGCGACCAGTCCTGGACCAGTCGCACCAGGGCGTCGTAGATGGCGATGTCGCCGTGGGGGTGGTACTTGCCCATGACGTCGCCGACGACGCGGCTGCACTTGGAGAACTGGCGGTCGGGGCGGTAGCCGCCGTCGTACATCGCGTAGATGACGCGCCGGTGGACGGGCTTGAGGCCGTCGCGGACGTCCGGCAGCGCACGACCCACGATGACGCTCATGGCGTAGTCGAGGTAGGACCGCTGCATCTCCAGCTGGAGGTCGACCGCGCTGACGCGGTCGGTCAGCACCTCGGCCGGGGAGTCCGTCCCGACCTCGGGCAGGTCGCCGTCGGGGGGAGTCTGGTCGGTCACCGTCTACCTCGTCTCGTCCGGCCCGGTCGTGGGCCCGTGCTGCGTGTGCTCGTGCGCGTCCCGACCGCGCGGCACGCCGCCGCGGTCGGGGAACCTCAGATGTCGAGGAACCGCACGTCCTTGGCGTTGCGCTGGATGAAGGACCGGCGGGACTCGACGTCCTCGCCCATGAGGACCGAGAAGATCTCGTCCGCCGCGGCGGCGTCGTCGAGCGTGACCTGGAGCAGCGTGCGCTGGTCGGGGTCCATCGTGGTCTCCCACAGCTCCGAGTAGTCCATCTCGCCCAGACCCTTGTAGCGCTGGATCCCGTTCTCCTTGGGGATCCGCTTGCCCGCGGCCTGGCCCTCCACCAGGAACGCGTCGCGCTCCCGGTCGGAGTACACGTAGTCGTGCGGCGCGTTCGACCACTTGAGCCGGTACAGCGGCGGCTGCGCCAGGTAGACGTAGCCGCGCTCGATGAGCGGGCGCATGTAGCGGAACAGGAGCGTCAGGAGCAGCGTGCAGATGTGCTGGCCGTCGACGTCGGCATCGGCCATGAGCACGATCTTGTGGTAGCGGAGCTTCTCCTCGGTGAAGTCCTCGCCGATCCCCGTGCCGAAGGCCGTGATGAGCGCCTGGATCTCCTGGTTGCCGAGCGCGCGGTCGAGGCGGGCACGCTCGACGTTCAGGATCTTGCCGCGCAGGGGGAGGATCGCCTGCGTGCGCGGGTTGCGCCCCCGGACGGCGGAGCCGCCGGCCGAGTCGCCCTCCACGATGAAGATCTCGCACTCCTGGGGGTTGTTCGACTGGCAGTCCCGGAGCTTGCCCGGCATGCCGCCGGACTCGAGCAGGCCCTTGCGGCGCGTGGCCTCGCGCGCCTTGCGCGCCGCCAGGCGAGCGGTCGCGGCCTGGATCGACTTGCGGATGATGTCCCGCGCCTCGTTGGGGTGCGAGCCCAGCCAGTCACCGAGCTGCTCGTTGACGACCTTCTGGACGAACGTGCGCGCCTCGGTGTTGCCGAGCTTGGTCTTCGTCTGGCCCTCGAACTGCGGCTCGCCGAGCTTGACCGAGATGACGGCCGTCAGGCCCTCGCGGATGTCCTCGCCCGTGAGGTTCTCGTCCTTCTCGCGCAGCAGGTTCTTCTCGCGCGCGTAGCGGTTGACGAGCGACGTCATCGCCGAGCGGAAGCCCTCCTCGTGGGTGCCGCCCTCGGTCGTCGAGATGGTGTTGGCGTACGTGTGCACGGACTCCGAGTACGCGTTGGTCCACTGGAGCGCGATCTCCACCGAGATGCGGCGCTCGGTGTCCTCGGACTCGATGTCGATGACCTGCGGGTGCACGACCTCGACCTTCTTGGCCGAGTTGAGGTGGGCGACGTAGTCGATGAGGCCGTTGTCGTACTTGTACGTGACGCTGCGCCGGTTGGTGCCCGTCGACGCCGTCGCGCCGGCCGGCTGCTCCGCCTCGGGCGCCGAGGTGACCTCGTCGTCCGTGTCCGTGTGCGCCGGACGCTCGTCGGTCAGCGTGATCTTGAGGCCCTTGTTGAGGAACGCGTACTGCTGGAACCGCGACCGCAGCGTCTCGTAGTCGAACTCGACCGTCTCGAAGATCGAGTCGTCGGCCCAGAACGTCTGCGTCGTGCCCGTCTCCTGCGTCGGCTCGCCGCGGCGCAGGTCGCCGACGGGCTTCCCGCCGTCGGCGAACGACTGGTACCAGGTGTAGCCGTCGCGCTTGACGACCGTCTCGACGCGCTTGGACAGCGCGTTGACGACGGAGATGCCGACGCCGTGCAGGCCACCGGAGACCGCGTAGCCGCCGCCGCCGAACTTGCCGCCGGCGTGCAGGATGGTCATGACGACCTGGACCGTGGGGCGGCCCTCGGTGGGGTGGATCGCGACCGGGATGCCGCGGCCGTCGTCGCTGACGCGCACGCCGCCGTCCGCCAGCAGCGTGACGTCGATCTGGGTGCAGTACCCGGCGAGCGCCTCGTCGACCGAGTTGTCGACGACCTCGTAGACGAGGTGGTGCAGGCCGCGCGGACCCGTGGACCCGATGTACATGCCCGGGCGCTTGCGGACGGCCTCGAGGCCCTCGAGCACGGTGATGTTGCTCGCGTCGTAGCTGTTGGCCGCGACGGTGCCGTCGTTCGGGACGCGGGGGGTGCTCGGCTCCTGGGCTGCGGACGTGCTCTCGTCGACCACGGGCAGAGGTGCTCCTCACAGGGTGCGGACGCCGACGCGGACGGCGGCAGACACGAAGGTTCCCTGGCCCCGGGTCGCGCACCGCTGACCGCGCGGGGGCGCGGCTCGTCGGGCGCCGCGCCGTGCTGACTCGGACGAGGCGGACCGGATGCCAGGAATGACAGGTCCCATGCTACCCGGTCATGGCCTCCACGACCGCCCGCGCACAGGTGTGGCGCCCCGGGGATGCGCACCCCTCACCGGGTGGTCACGGACTCGGTGTCAAGGCCTCACAGGGCCGGATCCGGCGGTCGGTGATCACGGTCGGGGCGGCGGCGTCAGCCGTAGGTGTCCCGGGGCCCGCGGCCCGGCACCCGCCGGCTCCCGCGGCCCCACCCCGGGCCCGCCGGACCGAGGACCTTGACCTCGCGGACGACGTCGGCCCCGACCTCCCGCTCCAGGGTCGCGAGGAGCTGGGGGACGAGCAGGCGGAGATTCGACGCCCACGCCGTGGAGTCCGTACGCACCACCAGCAGGCCGTCGTCGAACGACTCCGGGACGCAGTGGTCCGCCACCTGGTCCCCGACCACCTCGCGCCACCGGCCGACGACGCCGCCGACCGACAGGTCCTCGCGCCACCCGCGCTCCGCCGCGAGCCGCGCGAGCGTGTCGCCGAGGAGCGCCGGGTCGCGACCGTCGCGGCCCGGCCCGGACCGCGCGTCCTCCACGGGCCGACGCCGCGGCTTGCC
>NZ_JACEXH010000045.1:0-20146 GCF_014525465.1 Actinotalea sp. JY-7885
GCGCCGCGGCGCCGCGACGACGCCGCCGGGTCCGGGTGCCGCGCCGGGCGGGGCCATGCTCGGGGGGGCCGCGGTGGGCTGCGGCGGACCGGTCGTCGGCCAAGGACCTGCGACGTGCTGGGGGTAGCTCATGTCACCTCTCCGGGTCGGGCGAGTGCCTGGGGCCAAGCGTCGTCGATCTCCACCGTGTGCGGCATCCGGGCACGGCCGTGGAGCCGCAGGAGCCGGACCAAGATCTTGCCGCGCATCCGCTGCGTCTGCGCGACGGCCTCGTTGTGGAACCGCCGCGCGAGCTGCACGCGGTACCACGCCTCGGACAGCGCGCCGACGAGCGCCTCGCCGAGCGGGTCCGCCACCAGGGCGGCGACCTCCGCCCGGTCGGCGAGCGCGGCCCGAAGCGTACGGGACAGCTCGCTCTCCGCGAGCTCGCGCTCGACCCGGGCGTCCGGACCGGACGGTGCGCCGACAGGCACGCCCGGCAGCGCCTCGACCAGCTCGGCCCGCCCGTGCTCGCCGGCGGACAGCGCCGCCCACGACGCCTCGCCGACCAGGACCGAGCTCACGGGGTCGAGCAGCCCGGACGCGGCGAGCTCAGCCGCGGCCGACGCGCGACGCACCAGCTGGGTGTCCAGCGCCGCGCGCGAGGCGCCGACCTTGCGGTGCAGCCGGTCGAGCCGGCTCGCGGCGACCCACAGCCACCACAGGAGCAGCAGCAGCGCGCCGGTGACGAGGACCGTGACCTCGGACCAGCTCACCGCCCGGCCCCCGGCTCGCCCGCGCGCACCGACGCCGGGTCCTCGCGCACGCGCACGTGCGGGCTCGTGCCGGCCAGCACCATCTCGTAGACCGTCAGCACCTGGTGCGTCACCGTCGACCAGTCGTAGCGGCGCACGACGGCGCTCGCGCGCGCGGACGTGCGGCGGCGCAGGTCCGGGTCGGCGAGCACCCGGTTGAGCGTGGCGGCCAGGTCCGCGGAGTCGCCGTTGCGGAACAGGATCCCCGCCGCGCCGCCGTCCAGCACCCGACGGAAGGCGCCCAGGTCGCTCGCGACCACGGTGGCGCCGGCGCTCATCGCCTCGACGAGGACGATGCCGAAGCTCTCGCCACCGGTGTGCGGCGCGCAGTACACGTCGACCGACGACAGGAGCCGCGCCTTGTCCTCGTCCGAGACGGCGCCCAGGAACGTCACCGACGCCGCGTGCTCCCCGAGGGCCTCCCGCGCCTCGGCCGCGCCCGTCTCGCCGTGGCCCGCGACCAGGAAGCGGGCACCCGGGTGGACGGCCAGCACCGCGGGAATGGCCGCGGTGAGCACCGGCAGCCCCTTGCGCGACTCGTCGAGCCGTCCGAGGAAGGCCACCGTCGGCGCCTGCGGCGTGCCGGTCCACCGCGGGTCGGCCTCGGCCGACGCGAAGTCGTCCACGTAGACGCCGTTGGGGATCACCACCGCGTCGCCGCCCATGTGCTCGACGAGGGTGCGGCGGGCGTCCTCGGACACCGCGATCCGCGCCGAGATCTTCTCCAGGCTCGAGCGCACCACGGGGTAGGCCATCTGCAGGGCACGCGAGCGGATGAGCGCCGTGTGGAAGGTCCCGACGATCGGCCCCGAGGCGATCCACAGGGCGAGCATGCCGAGGCTCGGGGTCACGGGCTCGTGCAGGTGCAGGACGTCGAAGTCGCCCTCCTGGAGCCACCGCCGCACGCGGTGAGCGCTCACCGGCCCGAACGTCATGCGCGCGACGGCGCCGTTGTAGCGCACGGGCACCGCACGCCCGGCCGGCGTGATGTAGTCCGGCAGCGGCGTGTCGTCGTCGGCGGGCGCGAGCACGGAGACGGTGTGTCCCTGGCGCTGCAGCGCCTCGGCGAGGTCGCGGACGTGGAACTGCACGCCGCCGGGCACGTCGAACGAGTACGGGCAGACGAGCCCGATGCGCAGCGGGCCGCGATCGCCGCGGCCGGGCCGCGGACCGGCCGCGGGGACGTTCACGGGGCCGGTCACGACGCCGCCGTCGTGGCGGCGTACCGCTCCGGGTCGAGGTCCGCGACGAAGACGCGCTGAAGCATGTGCCAGTGCGTGGGGTGCTCGGCGATCTCCTGCCCGACGACGTCGACCCAGGCCTGCGTGAGGTGGTGCACCCGCTCGTGGCGCGGGAGGCCCTCGGGGACCGCCACCTCGGGGTGGAACGTGATGACGATGCCCCACCGGCTGCCGGCGGCCCGACGCCGGGCACCGCGGAGCCGTTCGTGGCGGATCGACGTGGGGACCAGCGGTGCACCGGTCGCGACGGCGAGCGCCGCCGGGCCCGCGGCGACGCGGGCCCGCTCGCCCAGCAGGTCCACCTCCACGCCGCGCGCCGTGAGGTCACGGTCGGCCAGCAGCGGCACGAGCAGGCCGCCGCGCCGCACCGCGGCGATGAGCGCCCGGAACACGTCGCTTCCCGCGTCGAGCGGGATGATCGACATCCCGTGCCCCTCCCGCAGGCGGACGAACTCCTCGAATACCTCCGGCGGCTCGAGACGCTCGGCGACGGTCGTGACCGGCGCGACGTGCCGGCTCGCCCACGCGCCGGCGAGGTCCCAGTTCCCCTCGTGGCCCAGCGCGAGCACGATCGACCTGCCCGCGCCGAGGTGCTCGAGGAGCGCCTCGGCCCCCACGGCACGCACGCGCGCGAGGATCTGCTCGTCGCTGAGCTTGCCGAGGGTGAAGGCCTCGGCGTAGTAGCGCAGGTAGGTGCGCATGCCCTCGCGGCTCAGGCGCCGCAGCGTGCGCGCGTCGGCGTCCGGCCGGGCGCGGCGCAGGTTCGCCTCCAGGCGCCGGACCCCGGCGCCCCGGACGAGCCAGGCCGCGTCGGCGGCCACGAGCATGGCGGCGCGCACCACGTCCTCGGGCAGCCGGTCCGCCGCGTGCCAGGCGAGCAGGAAGGCGCGCCCGCCGTCGATCCGCAGCCTCATGCCTCCCCCGCCCCGGGGGCGCCCCGCCCGGCGGCGTGCGCCTGGCGGTACACGACCGCCATGCGCTGCGCGACGGTCACCGCGCTCGCCACCGCGAGGAGCGCCAGCACCACGGTCAGGACGGCGACGGGGGCGCCGAGCCCGACCACCGCGGTCGCGACGAGCACGACGGCGAGCCGGTCCGCGCGCTCGGCGATGCCGACGTCGGCCCGCATGCCGAGGCCCTCGGCCCGCGCCCTGGCGTAGGGCACCACCGACCCGAGGACGAGGCACGCGAGGGCGAGCACGGCGGCCAGGTCGTGGTCGCGGGTCGCCAGGAAGAGGAGCAGCCCGCTGAAGATCGCGGCGTCCCCGAACCGGTCGAGCGTCGAGTCGAGGAACGCGCCCCAGGAGCTCGCCCGGCCGGCCGTCCGCGCCATCACGCCGTCGATCATGTCCGTCAGGGCGAAGAAGGCGATGACCAGCGCGCCGACCAGCAGGTGCCCCGTCGGCAGGAGCCAGAGCGCGGCGAGGACGACGCCGACGGTGCCCGTGACGGTGACGGCGTCCGGCGAGACGCCTCGGGCGAGCAGGAAGCGCGCGAACGGCCCGACCACGCGGGCCGCGCCTGCGCGCAGGCGGTTCAGCACGGGGCGATCATCCTCCAGCAGGGGCTGCGGCGGGCCAGGCGGCCGCCAGGCGCGCCCGCGTGTCGCCCAGGAGCTCGGGCAGGGCCTTGGTCCGGGCGATGATCGGCAGGAAGTTCATGTCCCCGCCCCACCGCGGCACGACGTGCTGGTGCAGGTGCGCGGCGATCCCGGCCCCGGCGACGGCGCCCTGGTTCATCCCGAGGTTGAAGCCGTGCGGACGCAGGACGGACCGCACCACCCGCATCGCGGTCTGGGTCAGCGCCGCGACCTCCGCGGTCTCGTCCGCGTCGAGGTCGGTGTAGTCCGCGACGTGCCGGGTGGGCAGCACCATGAGGTGTCCGGAGTTGTACGGGTACAGGTTGAGCACGACGAACGCGCGCTCGCCGCGGGCCACCACCAGACCCTCCTCGTCGGGCAGCCCGACGGCGCGGCAGAACGGGCACTGCTCCGCCGCCGGACCCGCCGGCTTGTCCTGCCCGCCGACGTACGCCAGGCGGTGCGGGGTCCAGAGCCGCTCGAAGCCGTCGGGCACCCCGGCCAGCCCTGCCGCGGGCTCGGCGTCGCCGGCCTCCGGCCCCTGCCCCTGGTCCGCCACGCCGATCAGACCTGGGCCCGCTCGCGCACGGCCGAGACGATCCGGCGGACCGCCTCGTCGACCGGCACCTGGTTCTCCTGGCGACCGTCGCGGTAGCGGAAGGAGACGGCACCGGCCTCGACGTCCTCGCCCCCCGCGATGAGCACGAAGGGCACCTTCTGCGTCGAGGCGGTGCGGATCTTCTTGCCGAACCGGTCGTCGGACAGGTCGACCTCGGCGCGGATCCCCTCGGCCCGCAGCCGCGCGACGACGTCGCCCAGGTAGTCGTTGAAGGGCTCCGCGACCGGCACGGCGACGACCTGCACGGGCGCGAGCCAGGCCGGGAACGCGCCGGCGTAGTGCTCGGTGAGCACGGCGAAGAACCGCTCGATCGAGCCGAACAGGGCGCGGTGGATCATCACCGGGCGCTGCCGCGAGCCGTCGGGCGCCGTGTACTCGAGCTCGAACAGCTCGGGCAGGTTGAAGTCGAGCTGGATCGTGGACATCTGCCACGTGCGCCCGATCGCGTCCTTGGCCTGGACGGAGATCTTGGGCCCGTAGAACGCGGCGCCGCCCGGGTCGGGCACCAGCTCCAGGCCCGACGCGGTCGCGACCTCCTCCAGCGTGCGCGTCGCCTCGTCCCACGCGTCGTCCGAGCCCACGGACTTCTCCGGGTTGCGCGTCGACAGCTCGAGGTAGAAGTCGTTCAGCCCGTAGTCCTTGAGCAGGCGGAGGACGAAGGTCAGCAGCCCCGTCAGCTCGTCGCGCATCTGCTCGCGGGTGCAGTAGATGTGCGCGTCGTCCTGGGTGAACCCGCGCGCCCGCGTCATGCCGTGCACGACGCCCGACTTCTCGTAGCGGTAGACCGTCCCGAACTCGAAGAGCCGCAGCGGCAGCTCGCGGTACGAGCGCCCGCGCGAGCGGAAGATCAGGTTGTGCATCGGGCAGTTCATCGGCTTGAGGTAGTAGTTCTGCCCGGTCCGGCGCACGTTGCCCTCGTCGTCCAGCTCCTCGTCGAGGTGCATGGGCGGGTACATGCCCTCGGAGTACCAGTCGAGGTGGCCCGACAGCTGGAAGAGCCGCTCCTTGGTGATGTGCGGGGTGTTGACGAAGGAGTAGCCCGCCTCGACGTGGCGCCGGCGCGAGTAGTCCTCCATCTCCATCCGGATGATGCCGCCGCGCGGGTGGAACACCGCCAGGCCGGAGCCGATCTCGTCGGGGAAGGAGAACAGGTCGAGCTCGTTGCCCAGGCGACGGTGGTCGCGCCGCTCGGCCTCGGCCAGCCGCTCGAGGTGGGCCCGGAGCTCGTCCTTCGTCGGCCAGGCCGTGCCGTAGACGCGCTGCAGCTGGGGGTTCTTCTCCGAGCCGCGCCAGTAGGCGGCCGCCGAGCGGGTCAGCTGGAACCCGTTGCCGAGCAGGCGGGTGCTGGGCAGGTGGGGGCCGCGGCACAGGTCCTGCCACGCGACGGACCCGTCACGCTTGACGTTCTGGTAGATCGACAGGCCACCGAGCCCCACCTCCACCGAGGCGCCCTCGGCGGCGGTGTCGGACGTGCCCTTGAGCCCGATGAGCTCGAGCTTGAAGGGCTCGGCGGCGAGCTCGGCGCGGGCCTGCTCCTCGGTCACCTCCCACCGGCGGAAGGTCTGGCCCTCCTTGACGATGCGCTGCATGACCTTCTCGAGCGCCTTGAGGTCCTCGGGGGTGAAGGGTGTCTCGACGTCGAAGTCGTAGTAGAAGCCGTCCGTGATCGGCGGGCCGATGCCCAGGCGCGCCTGCGGGTGGAGCTCCTGGACCGCCTGGGCCAGCACGTGCGCCGCGGAGTGGCGCAGGACCGCGAGGCCGTCGGGAGAGTCCACGGTCACGGCCTCGACCTGCGCGCCGGCCGGGACCGGCGCGGACAGGTCGCGCAGCTCGCCGTCCACACGGGCGACCACGACCTCGCGGCGCCCCTCGAAGAGCTCTGCCGCCGTCGTCCCCTCGGGCACCTCACGCTGGGCTCCGTCGACGGTCAGGGTGATCTGTGGCACGGCACGAACTCCTCGATTGGGCGGTCCGACGATGCTACCGACCGGGGACCGCCCGGGGGACGCGCACAGGGCCGGGGCCCGTCTCAGGTGTCGGGAAGGCGGGCCTCACGGCACTGAGCCGGACGGGTGATGCACCCGGCGACGACTCCTGCGGCGCACCCGGACGGGACCTAGGTCACACATCACGGGCAGGCCGCCTGACCTGCGAGGTCTCAGGGAGTCATAAACAGTTTCACCCGGTGATGCCCCGTTCGGGGGATGACCGGGGGCCGACAAGGTGGGCGATACTGGGTTCGAACCAGTGACCTCCTCGGTGTGAACGAGGCGCTCTACCACTGAGCCAATCGCCCGTCATGCGGCGTGGTGCTCACGAGGGAGCACCGCACGACGACGCGATGATGTTAGCGAACTCCGCGCCGAATACGGAATCGACAGGGAAAGGGGTGGCCATGGCAGGACAGGTCGAGGACGTCCGCGAGGCCGTCCCGATGCACCTGGTGCTCTCCGACGCGAGCGTGATGCCCGTGCGGGCCGAGCTCAGCTTCGACGCGAGCGATCCCTACACGGTGCGCGTCGTCTTCACGGGGACCCACTCGACGTCCACGTGGCTGCTGGGCCGCGAGCTCATCGCGCACGGTGTGCTGGCCGACGCGTCGGCGCCGGCGGGGACCGGCGACGCGCGGATCTGGCGCGACGAGGACCCGACCTACCTGCTCGTGGCGCTGAGCGGCGTCGAGGGCGACGCCCTGCTCGCCGGCCCGGTCGAGCCGTTCAAGCGGTTCATCGCCGCCACGGTCGAGCTCGTGCCGTTCGGCAGCGAGGGTCAGCGCATGGAGAACGAGATCTCGCGGCTGATCGTGACGCTTCTCGACGCCTGAGGCCCGGCCCCGCCGGCCTCACGGGTCGACGTCGGCCGCCTCGCGCTCGCGGTACAGGGCGGCGACCCGCTCGGTCAGCGGCCCGGCCGCCAGCCGGTGGCCGTCGAGCCCGACGATCGGCACGAACGTCCGGACCGAGCCGCTCAGCGCGAGGTGGGCCCGGCCGGCGACGACGTCGTCCAGCGCGGTCCAGGGCAGCTCGTCCGGTCCCGCCTCGCGCACCGGCAGCCCCGCCTGCGCGGACCACTCCAGCACGAGCTCCCGCGTGATGCCCGCGAGGCACCCGGTGCTCAGCGCGGGCGTCAGCAGCTCGCCGTCGCGCTCGACGAAGGTGTTGCTCCCCGTGCCCTCGCACAGCGCCCCGACGGTGTTGGCCAGGAGCGCCTCGTCCGCGCCCTGGCGCGTCGCCTCGCCCAGCGCCACGACGTTCTCGGCGTACGACGTCGTCTTGAGGCCCGCGACGGCGGAGCGCTCGTTGCGCGTCCACGGCACGCGGACCGCGGTGACGGGGCGCGGGGGTGCCGCGGGTCCGGCGACGACCAGGAGCGTCTGCGCGCCCGGGGTGCGCCCGGACCCGAGCGGGCCGAGGCCCGCCGTGAGCGTGATCCGCACCCGGCCCGCGCCGGGCTGCGCGGCGAGCACCGCCGACACACCGGCCCGGACGGCGTCGAGGTCCGGCTCGTCGAGCCCGAGCCCGCGCGCCGAGCGCCCGAGGCGCGCGAGGTGGCGGGTGAGGGCGAACGCGCTCCCCCGCACGACCCCGCAGGTCTCGAACACGCCGTCGCCCACCGTGACCCCGTGGTCGACGGGGCTGAGGACCGGTTCGGCCGCATCCCGCAGGCGTCCGTCCGCCCACACCGCAAGGTCGCTCATCGGTCGTCCTCCTCGTCCGCGCCCGGGGGCACCGTCCCATCATCCGCCGTCGCGCTCGCGAGGGCGACGAGGCGCGCGGCCTTGAGCTCGGTCTCGGCCCACTCGGCCGCCGCGTCGCTCCCCCACGTCAGGCCCGCCCCCGTGCCGAAGTGGAGCCGGCCGTCGGCGGTCCACCAGAACGTGCGGATGGCGACCGCGAGCTCGGCCTCACCGCGGTCGCCGTCGACCCAGCCGAACGCGCCGCAGTAGGGACCGCGGGGACCGGGCTCGAGCTCGCGGATGACCGAGAGCGCGGCGCGCTTCGGCGCCCCGGAGACCGACGCGGGCGGGAACGTGGCCGCGAGCAGCCTCTCCCAGCCCTGGCCGGGCAGCAGGCGCCCCTCGACCCGCGTGACGAGGTGGACCAGGCCCGGGTGGTGCTCGACCCCCAGCAACGACGTCACCTCGACCGTGCCGGGGCGGCACACGCGCTGCAGGTCGTTGCGCACCATGTCCGCGATCATCACGTTCTCGGCCCGGTCCTTGCCGGACAGCCCGGCGGCTGTGGCGGCCGTGCCCTTGATCGGACCCGACCCCACCCCGCCGTCGCGCACGCGCAGGAAGAGCTCGGGTGACGCCGAGACCACCCACGCCGGGGGCAGGCCCTGCCCCGCCGGGACGTGCAGGGCGCCGGCGTGCGGCGCCGGGTTGCCCACCTCGAGGGCCGCCGCGAGGGCCGCGGCCGAGGGCTCCGCGCCGTCGGAGCCGGCCGGCAACGGCGCGCTGAGCACCCGGCACAGGTTCACCTGGTAGACGTCTCCGGCCCGGATCCGCTCCCGCACGGCCGCGACGCCGGCGAGGTAGGCGTCGCGGGACATCGAGCTCGACCAGGCGTCGGCCGGCGGGCCCCGCCACGGCAGACCGCCCGGTGACACGCCGTCCCGCGTGACCTCGGCGAAGCGCCAGGCGCGGACGGGACCGTCGAACTCCCCCACGACCACCCAGAACCCGTGCTCGAGACGCTCCGGGTGGCGGAGCACGTCGACGCACTCCACGGGCCCGCGGGCACGGACCCCGGCGAAGCGGGCCCAGCCCTCGACGGGCAGGCGCGGGACCTCGAGGGGATCGACCGGCACGCGGCCACGCTAGCGGGCGCCCGACGCGCGGGGCGGCGGGCCGGTTTGGCTCTGGTCCTCGCGGTCCGTTAGAGTTCGGGACGCACAAGGCGCCGGGGAGACCCGGAGAGCGTGTCGCGCGGACGTGGCTCAGTGGTAGAGCATCACCTTGCCAAGGTGAGGGTCGCGGGTTCGAATCCCGTCGTCCGCTCGGAGGCGACATACCCGTACGGGCAACGCCCAGGTGGGTGCAGGAGCCTTACGGTGGAGTGGCCGAGAGGCGAGGCAGCGGCCTGCAAAGCCGTCCACACGGGTTCGAATCCCGTCTCCACCTCGCATCAGCAGTCCAGCATCAACCGAGCAGCACAGCCGTGTTCCGGCACGGGCGATTGGCGCAGCGGTAGCGCGCTTCCCTGACACGGAAGAGGTCACTGGTTCGATCCCAGTATCGCCCACCAGCATCACCGCAGGTCACAGGCCGTTTCGGAGACATCCGAGGCGGCCTTCGGCGTGTCGGGGACCCCGCGCAGCAACGGCTGTAGAGGGGCCTCCCTGACAGTGGTGTCGCCCTCGGCACCGTGACGTGGACACCCCCGTCCCGACCCGGCGCGCGGACGCGCCGGTCCAGTCGTCGGGGTGACCTCGCTGTCCAACTCCCAGGTGGGGCGGCAGGATGGCGGCGCATGACGACGCCCCCTCCCTTCCACCTCCGCACCGCCGACGATCTGCGGCGGCGCGGCTCGGTCAAGTGGTCGACCGCCGGGGACGTTCTGGGCGCCGGGGTCGCCGAGATGGACTTCCCGGCCAGCGAGCCCGTCGTGGCTGCCCTTCGCTCGGCGGTCGACGCCCAGGCGTTCGGCTACCTGCCGCCCTCGGTGGCGGCGGCGACGTCCCGGGCGACGGCCCACCGGCTGCGCAGCGCCTACCGGTGGGACGTGCCCGCATCCGCGGTGCATCTGGTCGCCGACGTGCACACCGCGTTCCGCACGGCCGTCGAGCACTTCTCCGCGCCCGGCTCACCGGTCGTCGTCCCCACACCCGCCTACATGCCGTTCCTCGCGGCGCCGGGCATCCTCGGGCGGCCGCTCGTCGAGGTCCCCATGGCGCGGGCCGCAGGGGGATGGACCCTGGACCTCGACGCGATCAGCCGGGCGCTGGAGCCCGCCGGCGGCCTGGTCGTGCTGGTCAACCCGCACAACCCCACGGGCCACGTGCACACCCGCGCGGAGCTGCTCGCACTGGCGGACGTCGTGGCGGCGACCGGGGCGCGAGTCCTCGCCGACGAGATCCACGCACCCCTCGTCCTTCCCGGCGCGACCCACGTCCCGTACGCGTCGCTGTCTGCCACGACCGCCGCCCACACCGTCACGGCCGTGTCGGCGTCGAAGGCGTGGAACCTGCCCGGGCTCAAGTGCGCCCAGCTCGTCACCACCAACCCTGCGGACGACGCCACGTGGGAGCGCATCGCCGTCGTCGCCGGGCAGGGGGCGAGCACTCTCGGTGCGATCGCCACCACCGCGGCGTACACCGAGGGCGGCCCGTGGCTCGAGGAGGTGCGCGACTACCTCGACGGCACCCGGGCCCTGCTGGTGGACCTCGTCGCCGAGCACCTTCCCGAGGTGCGCTGGACGCCGCCGCAGGGCACCTACCTCGCCTGGCTCGACTGCCGAGGCCTCGACCTGGCGATGGCGCCGGCCACCTTCTTCGCCGAGCGGGCGGGTGTCGCGGGGGTCGACGGTGCGGCGTGCGGCGCCGTCGGCGCGGGATGGCTCCGGTACAACTTCGCCACGCCGCGGCCCCTCGTCGAGCAGGCCGTGCGACACATGGGGGCCGCGGCCGCGCGAGCCTGAGCCGACGGTCCAGCCCGGACCGGGCTGCGACCCGAGGGCTCGCCCTAGTCATCCTGGTACCGTTCCCGGTAACGTTCCCAGAGCCGCGACGACGCGGCCGCGCCCGTCACCGGGTACGGGACAACGCCGACGCGAGAGGCCATGCAACGATGCCTGAGACCCACTGCCCGAGGCCGACCACCACCGGGAGCCGCCGTGCGGTCTTCGCCGGGGTCGGGGTGCTCGCCCTGGCTCTGAGCGCCTGCAGCGGCAGCACCGACCCGGGCGACGACGGCGACGTCGAGCTGCGATTCAGCTGGTGGGGCAGCGACGCACGGCACGAGATCACGCAGACCGTGATCGACGCCTACGAGGCCAAGAACCCCGGTGTCACAATCACGCCCGAGTACAGCGACTACGGCGGCTACTGGGACAAGCTCGCCACCACGGTCGCCGCCAACGACATGCCCGACGTCATCCAGATGGACGAGAAGTACCTGCGCGAGTACGCGGGGCGCGGTGCGCTCCTCGAGATCCCCGAGTCCGTGGACACCAGTGCGATCGACCCCGCGGCGCTCGGGATCGGGCACATGGAAGATGGGCTCTTCGCGATCCCGGCCGGCATCAACTCGTTCGTGGTCATCGCGAACCCCGCGGTGTTCCGCGACGCCGGTGTCGAGCTGCCGGACGACTCGACGTGGACCTGGGACGACTACGACGAGATCGCCCGCCAGATCAGTGAGAACTCCCCGTCGGGCGTGTACGGGGCGGCCTCGATGGGCTCGTGGGACGCCTACCTCAACTACTTCGCGCGCCAGCGCGGCGAGTCGCTGTACACGGCCGACGGCGAGCTGGGGCTGAGCGTGCCGACGGTGACCGAGTTCTGGGAGACCGTCCTGCGCCGCAGCCAGGACGGCCTCACCCCGCCCCCGTCGGAGATCGTCGAGGACCTCACGGCGACGGTCGAGCAGAAGGTCTTCGCCCAGAACCGGCAGGGCATGACCGCCGCCGACAGCAACACGCTGAACTCCGCGATGACGGCCTCGGGGTCCTCGGAGCTCGTGCTGCTCCGGCCCCCCAGCCTGACCGGGAAGGCCTCCGAGAACGGGGCCTACTACAAGGGCTCGATGTTCTGGTCCATCTCCTCGCGCACGGAGCACCCGCAGGAGGCTGCGGCGTTCGTGGACTACCTGATCAACAGCACCGAGGCCGCAGAGGTCATGCTCGCCGAGCGCGGCGCGCCGCCCAACAGCGCGCTCCGCGAAGCCATCGCGGACCTGGTCAGCGACGCGGACGCAGCCACGCTCGCCTACATCGACGAGATCGCCGACGAGGTCGGAGAGGTCGCGCCGCCGGCGCCTGTGGGCGGCGGGAACACCTCCGAGGTGCTCAGCCGCTAC
The DNA here is from genome assembly GCF_014525465.1 of Actinotalea sp. JY-7885. Classification (NCBI taxonomy): domain Bacteria; kingdom Bacillati; phylum Actinomycetota; class Actinomycetes; order Micrococcales; family Cellulomonadaceae; genus Actinotalea; species Actinotalea sp. JY-7885. Next base: position 12,254 of record NZ_JACEXH010000045.1, read on the forward strand.
CTGGCCGAGGTGCTCTTCGAGCGCCAGACTCCGGCTGAGGCCGCTCGGGCGTTCATCGACGAGGTGAACGCCGGCCTCGGATAGCCGCCACACCTCGTTGCCGACCACCGGAGGGCCCATGACCGCGCGCAACATCACCATCAAGGACGTCGCCGCGGCCGCGGGAGTCGGGGTCTCGACGGTGTCGCGCGTCGTCAACGGCGAGCGCTACGTCAACCCGGCGACGCGCGAACGGGTGCAGGCCGCGATCCACGCGCTGGGTTTCCGGCCCAACCTGGCGGCCCGCAACCTCCGCCCCGGACGCCGCAGCGAGACCATCGCGCTGCTGATCGAGGACATCGCCAACCCCTTCTCCGCCGGCATCACGCACGGGGTCGAGGAGGTCGCCACCGCGCGCGGCGACCTCGTCACGATCGGAGTCACCGGGCGCAGCTTCCCGCTCGAGCAGAACCTCGTCACCGAGATGCTGCGTCGCAACGTGGACGGTCTGCTCGTCGTGCCCGCGCCCGGCGACCACCGTCCCGTGGCGGTGGAGACCGGCGACGTCCCGCTCGTGTTCCTCGACCGTGAGCCCCAGGGCGTGGAGAGCGACGTGGTGCTCCTCGCCAACCTCGACGGCGCGCGCGGCGCCGTCGAGGACCTGCTCTCGTCGGGCCACCGCCGGATCGCCTACCTCGGTGGCGACGTGACGGCCGAGCCCGGGTCCGAGCGCTGGGCGGGGTACCGCAGCGCCCTGGCGGACGCCGGGATACCGGTCGACCCACGGCTGGTGAGCGTCGATCACATGACGGTGGCCTCGGCCGCGGACGCCGTGCGGGGCATCCTGCGTACCGCCGAGCCGCCGACCGCCCTGTTCGCCGACAACAACCGGATGACCCTCGCGGCGCTGACCGGTGCGGGACGCACGGCGCCTCCGACGATCGCCGGGTTCGACGACTTCGAGCTCGCCCCGCTCGTCGAGTCGCCCCTCACCCTGGTCACCTATGACGCCGCAGAGCTCGGACGCAGTGCCGCACGCCTGCTCTACGACCGCATCGACGGTTCCACCGGCCCAGCGCGCCGGGTCGTCATCCCCACCCACCTGCGACGCGCCTGACGGCGCCCGACACCCGAGGACCCCATGCCCTACTCCGCCGTTCCACCCCCCGACAGCGTCCACGTCGTGACGGGCTCCTCCACCGAGCCGCTGGCCGCGCGACCCGACCCCGAGCGCTCCACCTGGAGCTCCGTGGCCGCCGACGTGCTGGTGCGCCCCGTGGGCGACGGCCTGGCCGTCGCGCTCAGCGCGCCCGGTCACGAGATCGAGCGGATCGCCCTGCGCTGGGCGCTGCCCCAGCCCGAAGGGGTACGCATCCTCGGCGACGCCTGGGAGCGCAGCTACGGCGAGCTCGAGTGGGGGGTGATGCGCCCCGAGCGCACCCTGCCCTGGTACTGGCTGGCGCACGACCCACGCAGCGGGGGGACGACAGGCATGGGCGTGCAGGTCCGCCCGGCGGCGTTCTGCTCGTGGACCGTCGACCCGGCCGGCGTCACGCTCTGGTGCGACGTGCGGTCGGGCGGGAGCGCGGTCGTCCTCGGTCACCGCGTCCTGGACGTCGCCACGGTCCGCGCCGTCGTCGGCGCCGACGGCGAGGGCCCCTTCGCGGTCCACCGCCGCCTGTGCCGTGCGCTGAGCCCCGGCACCAGCCCGTCGACCGCCCCGCTGGTCGGCTCGAACAACTGGTACCACACCTACGGCGAGTTCGACGTCGACACGATCCTTGCCGACGCCGACCTCGTCGCGGGACTCGCGGGCGATCACGCGGTCCGGCCCTTCAGCGTGGTCGACGGCGGCTGGAGCCCCGGTGGAGGCGCGGCCGGCGGCCCGTGGGACACGGGCACCGGCTCGTTCACCGACATGCCCGCCGTCGCCGAGCGCATCCGCGCCGCGGGTGCCCGCCCCGGGCTGTGGTTCCGGCCCGCGACGTCACGTGTGCGCACCGGCTACACACGAACGACGCCGCTCGGCGGCATGTGGCCGCTGGACCTCTCGCTGCCGGAGTCCCTCGAGGTGATCGGGGCGGACGTGAGGCGCTTCCGGGCGTGGGGCTACGAGCTCCTCAAGCACGACTTCTCCACCTTCGACGTGCTGGGGCGCTTCGGTCACGCCTTCCAGGGCGCCCGACTGACGTCACCGGGGTGGAGCTTCGCGGACCGCAGCCGGACGACCGCCGAGATCCTCGTCGGGCTGTACCGGGTCATCCACGACAACGCCGACGGCGCCGTCGTGCTCGGCTGCAACACGGTCGGCCACCTCGCGGCCGGTCTGCAGACCGCCCAGCGCACCGGGGACGACACGTCCGGGCGGCAGTGGGAGCGGACACGCCGGATGGGGGTCAACACCCTGGCGTTCCGTCTCGCCCAGCATGGCTCCTTCTTCACGGTCGACCCGGACTGCGTCCCCGCCACGCCGCAGACCCCGTGGGAGCTCAACCGGCAGTTCCTCGACCTCGTGGCGCGCAGCGGCACCGCCCTGTTCCTGTCGGTCGATCCCGCGTCCCGCACGCCTCGCGTCGACGCCGACCTGCGCGCCGCCGTGCGCATCGCGCTGGACGGGGGCGAGCCGGGCGGGGTCGAGCCGCTCGACTGGGTCCACACCTCGGCGCCGCGCCGCTGGCGGACCGGTGACCGGGAGACCACCTACGCGTGGGAGAGCGCGTGGGGCACGGACCCGCTGCTGAGCGGGATCGAGTGACCGTCCTCGACCCGGCGACCCGCGACCGGATGGTCTCGCTCGTCCGCGCCGCATGGCCCGACCCGGTCGTCGAGCGCATCTTCACCGACGCCATGACCCGGACCCTGCGCGACGCCGTCCGGACGGCGTCGGACGGCACGACGTTCGTCCTGACCGGGGACATCCCCGCCATGTGGCTTCGGGACTCGGCGGCGCAGATGCGCCCCTACCTCCCGTTCACCGCCGAGGACCCCGGCCTTCGTGACGTCGTCGTCGGGCTCGTGCGCCAGCAGGCCGCCGCGATCCTGCGTGACCCGTACGCCAACGCGGTCAACGCGCGGCCCGACGGCGCCGGCCACCAGGACGACCTCACCGAGATGTCGGCGTGGGTCTGGGAGCGCAAGTACGAGATCGACTCGCTGTGCTTCCCGCTGCAGCTCGCGCATCAGCTGTGGGCCCTCACCGGCACGACGGACCACGTCGACACGACGTTCGCGCGGGCGGCCCGGCTGGTCGTGGACACGCTGCGCGTCGAGCAGGACCACGAGGCGAGATCGCCGTACCGCTTCCGCCGGCTCACCGGCCCGGCGTCCGACACCCTGGTCCGGGACGGGCGGGGCAACCCGGTCGCGCCGACCGGGATGAGCTGGAGCGCCTTCAGGCCCAGCGACGACGCCTGCGCACTGAACTACAACGTCCCCGGGAACCTGTTCGCCGCGGCCGCGCTGACCCAGCTCGCCACGTTGGCTCGCCGGGTCCTCGGGGACGACGTGCTCGCCGCCGACGCGGAGGCGCTCGCCGGGCAGATCCGGGCGGCGGTGGCCCGGCACGGAGTCGTCGAGCACCCCGTCCACGGTCGCATCTACGCCTACGAGGTCGACGGGCTCGGGAACGCGGTCCTCATGGACGACGCGAACATGCCGAGCCTGCTCTCGCTGCCGCTGACCGGCGGCGTCGACCCGAGCGACCCCCTGTACCTCGCCACGCGCGCCTTCGTGCTCAGCCCGGCCAACCCCACCTACGTCCGGGGCCGGGCTGCGTCGGGCGTCGGGAGCCAGCACACGCCCGCGGGGTTCGTCTGGCCCATGGCCCTGTGCGTCGAAGGGCTGACCAGCCCTGCCGTCGACGTCAAGCGGGCGCTCGTGGCGACGCTGTGCTCGACCCACGCCGGCACGTACCGCATGCACGAGTCGTTCCACGGCGACGAACCCGCCGTGCACACCCGCGACTGGTTCTCCTGGGCGGACTCGATGTTCTGCGAGCTCGTCCTCGACGTCGCGGGCGTCCGGCTCCCGTAGCCGAGAGCTCAGCGACGTCGACCTCGGCTGCACTCCCCTGTCCCCTGACCGAAGGACCCTCATGCCCCGAACGCCACGCACGAACGAGACCCCGGCCACCGGCCCGACACCGACGCACGCCGACGGAAGGTGGTGAGCACGTGTCCGCATCTCCGAGCTGAGGGGCACTGGCGACCACCGCGATCTTCACGTTCATCTGGACCTGGTTCTTCGTGTTCCTCTTCGGTCAGAAGGACCTGGTCACGGGGATCGGGTGCTGTCAGCCCTCGCCGCGCACCGGGTAGGTGCCCTCCTCGCGGATGCGCTCGTCGAGCAGCTTCAGGTACTGCTGGTCGTCGAAGTCCAGCCGGACCTCCTCGCCCAGCCAGCTCGACAGGTGGATCGCATTGGCGAGGCGCACGCCGTTGATGCCGTCCGCCCCCGGAGCGATCAGGGGCGTGCCGTCCAGGACGTTGAGAGCGAAGTTCTCGAGCACGTCCGCATGCTGCTGGCCGAAGGGCGACTCGAACTCGATCGTCTCCTGCGTGTAGAGCGTGTCGAGGTCGACCTCGCCCGTGTACAGGCGTGCGACGTCGGCCATGTCCATGGCTGCGCTCAGCTCGGCCTCGGGCTTGCGCAGCCGTGTCACGACGGCGCGCCTGCTGTCCTCGACGACGACCTTCCCCTGGTCGCCGAGGATCTCGAACCGGTCCGTGCCCGCGATGTCGTAGGTGCAGGTGACGAAGGTGCCCGTCACGCCGTCGCCGTAGTCGACCAGGGCGGTGACCTCGTTCTCGACGGCGATGTCACGGTTCACCCCGTACCCGAGCTTGGAGTACACCCGCTGGGGCATGCCGCAGATCCACTGCCACAGGTCGAGCTGGTGCGGCGCCTGGTTCACCAGGACGCCCCCGCCTTCGCCGCCCCACGTCGCACGCCACGCGCTGGAGTCGTAGTAGCCCTGCGGCCGCCACCACGTGGTGATGATCCAGCTGCTCCGCAGGACCCGGCCGATCTCGCCGCCCTCGACGATCTCCTTCAGGCGCCGGTACAGCGGGTTCATGCGCTGGTTGAACATGATGGCGAAGGTGAGGTCGGGCCTCGTCCCGGCGACGGCGACGAGCTCGTCCGCCTGGCGGGTGTAGACCCCGACCGGTTTCTCCACGAGCACGTGCACACCGGCGCGCAGCGCGGCGATGCCCATCTCGGGGTGCAGGAAGTGCGGGACGGTCGTCACGACGGCGTCGACGTCGCCCGACGTCAGCATCGCCGTGTAGTCGTCGTGCACGGCGACGCCGGGGTACGACGAGCGGACGAGCTCCCGCTTGGCGGGGTCCGTGTCGCAGACGGCTCCCAGGCTCATGTGCGGGACCCGTCCCTCGCTGATCAGCGTGGCGTACATGCTGCCCTGCTGCCCGAGTCCGATGATGCCGAGGCGTACGGCGGTGTCCGCCATGGGGGTGCTCCTGTGGGTCGTCGTGTCGGGGACCGTCCATCACACCGAGCCGCGGCCTGCGGGCACAAGCAGTTGCTCTGAGTTGCCTGTCCCACCGGACAGGGGTCGGTCCCACGGCAACATGCTGCAATCCGTTGCTGCGCGTACGCGCCCTCCCTAACGTAACGGGCACCGCTGCGGCGCCGTGCCCCTGCGTCCCCGCACCAACCCTGGAGGTCCTCGCGATGTGGGTCCTGTCCGGATTCGCCGACGAGATCGATCCGGACCCGGAGGTCCAGTGCCGCGTTCTCGACGACCTCGGGATCCGGTACCTGGAGCTGCGCAGCGCGTGGGACGTCAACGTCCTGGACCTGAGCGACGAGCAGGTCACCGAGATCACCCGGATCCTCGCCGCGCACGGCATCGGGGTCTCGTCCATCGGCTCGCCCCTCGGCAAGGTCAACATCACCGACGACTTCGATGCGCACCTGCGCCGGATGGACCGCGCGGTCGAGGTCGCCCACGCGGTCGGCGCGCCGTACATCAGGGTCTTCTCCTTCTTCCTGACCGCGGAGCAGCGACCCGAGGCCTACCGGGACGAGGTGGTCCGCCGGATGAGCGCGCTGGCCGAGCGAGCCGCCGCGGGCGGCGTCGTCCTGCTCCACGAGAACGAGAAGGAGATCTTCGGCGACGTCCCCGAGCGGGTCCACGACCTCGTGACGGCGGTGGACTCCTCCGCACTACGCCTGGCGTGGGACTCGGCGAACTTCGTGCAGTGCGGCGTCGTGCCGTTCCCCGAGGCCTACGCGCTCCTGCGCCCCTACACCGACTACATCCAGGTCAAGGACGCCGTCCTGGCCACCGGAGAGGTGGTGCCGGCCGGGGAGGGGGACGGCCGGCTGCGCGAGACCGTGCGCGCGCTCGCCGACGACGGCTACGAAGGGTTCGTGTCCATGGAGCCGCACCTGGCCGACGCGCACCACCTGGGTGGGTTCTCCGGCGCGGACAACTTCGTCCGCGCCACCCGGGCCTTCACGGCCATCCTCGAGGCCGAGGGCGTGCCCTACCGATGAGTCTGCGGTTCGCGCTCGTGGGCTGCGGCGTCATCGCACCGACGCACGCCCGGGCACTGCTCGACCTGCGCGGCCACGCCGATCTCGTGGTCTGCTCGGACGCCGTCCCCGAACGTGCCCGTGCCCTGGCCGCGGAGTTCGGCGTGCGGGCCGCCCCCTACGACGAGGTGCTCGCAGACCCCACGATCGACGCCGTCACCGTGTGCACCCCGAGCGGTCTGCACGCGGAGGTGGGCGTGCCGGCCCTGCTCGCCGGGAAGCACGTGATCGTCGAGAAGCCCATGGACGTCTCGGTGGAGGCATGCGACCAGCTCCTCGCCGCGCAGGCGGTCTCGGGTGCCGCGCTCGCGGTGGTCTCCCAGCACCGGTTCGACCCCGCGTCCCAGGTCGTCAAGGCCGCGGTCGACGACGGCGAGCTGGGCCGGCTCGTCCTCGCGGAGGCGCGCGTGCCGTGGTACCGCCCGCAGGCGTACTACGACTCCGGCGAGTGGCGGGGCACCTGGGCGATGGACGGCGGCGGTGCGCTGATCAACCAGGGCGTGCACACGCTGGACGTGCTGCGGTGGATCTGCGGCCCGGTCCGGACGGTCTACGCCCAAGCGCGGACCGCTGCGCACGAACGCATCGAGGTCGAGGATGTCATCTGCGCGACGGTGGAGTTCACGAACGGCGCCATCGGCACGATCATGGCGTCGACCGCTGCCTACCCCGGGTTCGCCGCACGGCTGGGCGTCCACGGCACACGTGGCGGCGCGGTCATCGAGGGCGACCGGCTCGCCACGTTCGTGACGGTCGACGGGGTCCGTCGCGGTGGCGAGTCCGCGACGGCGCACGCCCTGCAGGTGGCCACCGGGGGAACCCGCGCGGCGACCGAGGCGGTCGAGGACTCCGCGCGCGCCCGCGGCGCCGAGCACACCGCCGACGACACGCCGGCTCCTGCCGACGCCTGGGGGCGGGCGCACCGCGACCAGCTCCTGGACTTCGTGGCGGCGGCCCAGGAGGGTCGGCCCCCGCTCGTGGACGGCATCGAGGGCCGCCACGCCGTCGAGCTGGTCCGTGCGATCTACCACTCGGCCCGCACCGGCGCGCCGGTCGCCCTCGCGCCGCCGTCTGTCGACATCGACGTGCTTGCCGTCCAGGAACATCACGCCGGGGTGTGACCGGGGCGTCGTGCCGCCCGCTCCCGTCCCATGGCGTGGCCTGCGCCCGGTGGAGGTCACCCGGACGTCCGTGAGCTGGTTGCCGCGCTCGCCCGCCTATGCTCCGGATCGTGCGCCTGCGGCCGGTGACCCGACGCGCCGGGGGCGTCTGCGCCGCCGGCCTCGCGCTCGGCGCCCTCACGGGCTGCGGCCCGAGCGGCGACCCGCCCGCCCCCTCGGCACGGCCCCCCGCGAC
>NZ_JACEXH010000046.1:0-19934 GCF_014525465.1 Actinotalea sp. JY-7885
GCGGGGTCGGCCGCGCCGAGCCGGTCGGCGTCGGCGAGGTCACCGGCGAGCGAGGCGAGGCCGGCGTCGATGCGCGCCGGGGCCTGCGCGAGCTGCGCCCCGGCGGCACCCAGCGCGTCGAGCAGGGCGAGCGCACGGGCCACGCCCTCCTCCGCGGTCCGCGCGTAGCTCACGGCGGCGGCCCGGTCGGTCTCGACGACGACCTGCCCCTGGCGCACCGCTGTCGCGGCCTGGCCCAGCAGCGCCGTCGCTCCCCCGACGTTCTCGACCACCGAGGCCAGCGCCTCCGGCGGGTAGCCGGCCGCGAGCGTGTCGAGCGTGGCCTGGGCCGCGGGCAGGCGCTGCTCCGCCTCGCGCACGCGGGCGTCGAGCTCCGCGAGCGTCTGCGGCGCACGCGCGTGCAGGTCGCGCAGCTGCGCGAAGGCCTCGGTCTGCGCGTCCAGGGTCGCGTCGACCTCGTCGCACAGCCGGAGCACCTCGACCAGCGCCTCGCGACGCTGCTCGGGCGTCTCCGGCTCGTCGTCGTCGAGGCTGCGGCGCAGCGCGAACGCGCGCGTGAGCGACGCCTTGGCCGACGCGAGGGCCTCGTCGAACGTGCGCGTGGCCTCGACGCCGAACTGCGCCTGGGCGAACCCGAGCTCCTGCTCCGACGCCCGCACGGCCTCGTCGACGGCGACGAGCGAGGTCCCCGCGCGCTTCTCGAGCTCCTCGGTCGTGAGCGCCTGCGGACGCGTGCCGGCGTCGGCGGCCCGGCGCGCGGTCCGCCGCCGGTGCGCGAGCCACAGCCCACCCGCGACGACGACGGCGGTGCCGCCGACCAGCGGCAGCGCCGACGGGCCGCCGGTGGCCGCGTCGCGGTAGCCGTCGGCCGCGGCGATCGCGGCCTCGGCCCAGTCGTCGTCGGCCAGGTGCGGCTCGATGTCGTCGGTCTCGACGTCGTGCAGCTGGTCGTCGGTCAGGCCGATCTCGTCATGCGCCGAGACGCGGTACTCGCGGTCCTCGACGGCGACGGCGAGCAGCAGGTCGTCCCTGCCCAGGCCGGACAGGGTGGCCGTCTCGTCGGTCCAGTCGAAGGCGTCCAGGCCGTCGAACGTCTCGACGTAGACGACGAAGAGCTGGTAGTCGGTCTCGTCCTCGAGCCGCTCCAGCGCCGCCTCGACCCGGTTCTCGTCGCCGGTGGTCAGCACGCCGGCGAGGTCGGTCACCTTCTCGCGCAGGTCCTGGGGCGGCTCGGCCGCGGCCGGCCCGGCGAGGGCGAGGCCCGCGAGCGCGGTCCCCGCCACCAGGGCGGCCGACGTCGTGCGGGCGTGGGGGCGTGGGCGTCGCAGCACCCCCGGATCGTCCCGTCCCGGGGCACCGACGGCAACACCCCGCACGCACCCGGACGAAAGTCGCGCGCCGCGGGACTCCACACCGGGACGCCGAGCCGCGTTCTGAGGGGGTACGGATCACCGCACCGACCCAGGAGGTCACGATGAACGAGAGCACCACACCCCGCACGCCCGCCCGCCCCCGCAAGCGCCTGGTGACGATCGGCCTCGTCGCCGCCGGCCTGTCCGTCGCCGGCGCGGGAGCGGCCGCCGCCGTCGCGCCGCACACCCCGGTCTCGCAGGCCGTCCGTGGCGCGCTCAGCGCCGTGGGGGTCGAGTGGACCACCGGGACCGACGGCGCCACGGCGCTCACCCCCGACTCCGAGGCTCGGCTGAACGCGTTCTGGGAGGCGGGGTACACGTCCAACGACGCGCAGGCCCTGGTGGACCTGTGGCACACCGACACGCTGGACGCCAAGGCCAAGGCCGGGCAGCTCGTCCTCGACGGCCAGGCGGTGCCGTTCGCGCCGGGCACGCACCCCGACGAGCCGGTGCTCTCCACCGACGCCTTCTGGGAGGCGGGCTACACGTACGCCGACGCCGAGGCGCTCGCCGCCCTGTGGGGCACGGACGTGGTCGAGACCAAGACCGCTGCGGCGCAGAAGCTCGCCGCCGGCGAGACGCTCCCGATCGCTCCCGGCACCTCCGCCCCCGCGTCCTGACCGCTCGCCCGGCACCGCCGACCGCCCGCTGAGGAGACCCATGATCGACGTGCACGAGCTGTCGCTGCGCACCGGCTTCGAGATCGAGCTGCTGGCGCCCGCCGGATCGGACCGGCAGGTGCTCGCGGCGGAGCTGGCCGCGCGCGCCGGCGGACGCGTCGAGCGGTCGTTCCACACGGACAGCGAGCCGTCGGCGGTGCCGGGGGTGGGCGTCTTCCGGCACCTGTCCCCCGCGTTCGACGTCGTCGACGCGGCGGGGCGGCCGGTCGCGCGCCTGGTCGACGACATCACGATCGCGGCTGACCTCGCCGGCCACCCCGGCGGCGCCGGGCACCGGGGCTGGTACCGGGTGCTGAGCGACGACGCGCGGCTGCTGCGCCTGGTCGAGCGGTACGCGGACCCGGGCGCGTCCATGGCCGCGGTCCTCGAGCCGGTCGCGGCGCTGTTCGGCATTGCGGCCGAGGTGCTGCCCGCCGCGACGCGCCTCAACGACGAGCGGGGCGCCACGATCGCGATCGCGCTCCCCCTGCCGGCGGGCCGCGAACGCCCGTGCGAGATCGTCACGCCGCCGATCGCGTCCGGCCACACCGCGGCGCTCGAGGCGCTGCTCGGCCCGGCGCGCGAGCTGGGCTTCACGGTCCCGCACGAGGCCGCGGTCCACCTGCACGTCGACGGGGCCCCGTTCCGCGAGGTGCCCGCCTTCGCGAACGTGGTGCGGCTGTTCGCCCACTGGCGCGAGGTGCTGTGGGAGGCGTTCGGCACCAACCCCGCGTGCCGCCGCCTCGCCCCCCTGCCGGATGACCTGGTCGAGCTCGTGGACCGCCCCTGGGAGGACGACTCCGCCCGCACCGGCTGGGAGCGTCTGCGGCAGGCGGCGCGGTCGACGGGGGTGACCAAGTACGCCGACGTGAACCTCACGCAGCTGCTCTCGGACCGCCCGGTCCGCGACACCCTGGAGGTGAGGATCCTGCCCGGAGCCGAGCACGCCCACGCGATCGTCTCGCGCGCCGCCGTCGTGGAGGCGCTGCTGCGCCGCTGCCGCGACCCGGAGCCGCTGCCGCTGCCGGGCGCCACGGCGGCGCGGGACCCGCTGGACGCGCTCGACACCCTCGTGGCGGTGCGCCGATGACCACCTGGACGGGCGCGCGCGGCCCCGACAGCGCAGAGCTCCCCCTGCCGCCGAGGGCGCTCCTGCGTCCCGTCGCCACCGCGCGCCCGCGCGAGGCGCCCGACGCCGTCGGGCGCCGGCTGGACGACATCGTCCGCGCGCACCTGCCCGGGCTGCTGCGCTACGCGACGGTCCTCACGGGCGACGGGCACACGGCGGCCGACATCGTGCAGGAGGTGCTGCTCCGGGCGCACGTGCGCTGGGGCCGGATCGCCCTGCTCGACCGGCCCGACCTGTACCTGCGGCGCATGGTGACCAACGAGCACCTGTCCTGGCGGCGGCGGTGGCACGTGCGCACGGTCCGGCCGACCGACGACGACGTGCTCGCCACCCACGCCGAGCCGCGCAGCGACCACGCGGAGCACGTCGTCGAGGACGACGAGATGTGGCGCCGCCTCGCCGCGCTGCCCCCGCGGCAGCGCGCGGTGCTGGTGCTCCGGTACTACGAGGGCCTCGGCGACGCGGAGATCGGCGCCGTCCTCGGCACGACCGCCGCCACGGTCCGCTCCCACGCCTCCCGCGCGCTGTCCACGCTGCGGTCCCAGCCCTCGAACCCCACGGAGACGCCATGAGCACCGACCCGCTCCCGATGCGCCGGCACGACGACGACGTCGTGCGCCCACGCCCCGCCTCCCTCCCCGACGACGAGCTCGCCGCGCGCATCACGCGCGCGCTGCGCTCGCGCCCGGTGGCCGGTCCCGACCCCGCCGTCGTGACCGCGCGCCTGGAGGCGCAGCTCGCGGCGACCGCACAGGGCCCGTCGCGGCGCGCCGCGGCCACGCGCCGCGTCGTCGTCGCAGGGGTCGTCGGCTCCTCGATCGCCGTCGCGGGCGCCGGCGCGGCCGCCGCGTGGGACCCGTACTCGGGTGCGTCCCGCACGGTCGAGACCGTCGCGCAGGCCGTGGGACTCGAGTGGTCACCGCTCCCGGGCGACTACACGTTCGAGCAGCACGACGCGTTCTGGGGCGCCGGCTACACGAGCGGCGACCTGAAGGCCCTCGTCGACCTGTGGGGCGTCGAGTCGATCGAGACGAAGGCCCGGGCCGGTCAGCTCATCCTCGACGGTGAGCCCGTCCCGGTCGCCGCCGGGACGTATCCCGAGCTCGAGGCCCCGCCCCGCGCCCCGGACGCTCCGGCTCCGACGGCTCCCCCCGCGGCCGGCGCCCCGTCCGGTGCGGACGATCTGGCGCCCGCCGCCTTCTTCGACGCCGGCTACGGGTACGAGGACGCGCTCGCCCTCGGGGAGCTGTGGGGGACCGAGATCGACGAGACCAAGGCCACCGCCGCACGGATGCTCGAGGCCGGCGAGCCCCTGCCGTTCGCGCCCGGGGAGGGCGACGAGGTGCCCGCCGGCTGAGGCGTCAGTAGCGGAAGGCCCCGAGCCGGGCGCGGAGGTCGGCGGCCATGGCGGCGAGCTCGGTGACCGACGCCTGCACCTGCGTGATGACCTCGGACGACGTCGACGCCGCCGAGGCGACCCCGGTGATGGTCGACGCGATCTCCCCGGCGCCGGTGGCCGCCTCGGTGACGCCGCGGCTCATCTCGGCCGTGGTCGCCGTCTGCTCCTCGACGGCGCTCGCGATGGTCAGCTGGTAGCCGTTGACGGCGGCGACGATCTCGCTGATCTCCTCGATGGCGCGCACCGCGCCCGTGGCGTCGGCCTGGATGGCCTCGACCCGGCGCGCGATGTCCTCGGTCGCGCTCGCCGTCTCCCGCGCCAGGTCCTTGACCTCGCTCGCGACGACGGCGAAGCCCTTGCCGGCCTCCCCCGCGCGCGCCGCCTCGATGGTCGCGTTGAGCGCGAGGAGGTTGGTCTGCTCGGCGATGGAGGTGATGAGGCGCACGACGTCGCCGATCTCCTGCGACGACGTGCCGAGCCGCGCGATGGTCCGCGTCGTCGCCTCGGCCGCCTCGGTCGCGCGCGCGGCGACGCCGGCCGCACCCTGCGCGTTCTGCGCGATCTCGCCGATCGACGCGCCCATCTGCTCGGCACCGGCCGCGACGGCCTGCAGGTTGAGCGACACCTGCGCCGCGGCTGCGGCCACCGTCTCGGCCTGGACGGACGTCTCCTCCGCGCCGGCGGCGACCTGGCTGTTGGCGGCGGAGAGCTCCTCGGCGGCCGCCGCGACCGTGTCCGAGACGTCGAGGGCACCGGCCAGCGTGCCGGCCAGGGCGTCCTGCGCGTCGCCGAGCGCGGCGGCCATGTCCCCGAGCTCGTCGCTGGTGCGGACCTGCGGCCGCGTGGTCAGGTCGCCCTGGGCGAGCGCGTGGATCGACCGGCCCACCTCGAGCACCGCGTGCCGGATGCCGCGCGCGACGATCGCCCCGAGCGTGAGGCCGAGGACGACGCCGATGGTGGCGAGGCTGAGCAGGACCCGGACCTCGTCGCGGGTCCGGTCCTGGGCGTGGGTGATGACGTCGGCGATGACCGACTCGACCTCCGCGGTCACTGCCGCCAGCGCCGCGACCAGGTCGGCCCCGAGGGCGCCCGCACGCTCGTCGCGGATCTGTGCCCAGGCGGCGCGGTCGTCGGCGAGGGCGGCGTCCTGCAGCTCGCCCTGGACGACGTCGCGGTAGGCGGCGAGGGCGCTCTCGAAGGTGGCCCACCCCTCGGGCGCGGAGCCCTGCGCCGCCACGAACGCCTCCTCGAGCGCGGGCGCCGCCTCGTCGACGGCCGCCCACGCGGCGGCGGTGGCCTCGACCTGCTCCTGCTTGGCGGCGGGGTCGGCGTACGCGGCCTGCGCCGTGACGGTGGCGCGCACCGTCCACACCGCGTTGGTCAGCGCGGCGCCGGCGGCGTCGAGCTCGGACTGGACGCGCTGCACCCGCTCGATGTCCGCCTCGGCGCCGCGCAGCGCGACGGTGCCGTACGCCGCGATGAGGCCCGTGATCAGGGAGAGCACGCCGACCACGGCGAAGATGCGCGTGCGGACGGAGATGCGGCGGGCGCGTCGGGCCGGGGGCGTGCGAGGTGGCATGGCCGGTGCGAGCTGCCGGGGCGCGGGGCGCGGCGTCGCGGGCAGCGCGGGCGCTGAGGCGGTACTCGGGGGCAGGACGCTGACCATGGTGGGCTCCGAGCGCAGGGGGACGCGGCTCAGACCGATCGGCCGTTTCCGGGCGTTCGGGATGGGTTCTAGCGCCTGGGTTCTGGCCTCTCGGGAACGTGTGCTGTGGTGGTGGTCAGGACGTGGGTGCGGAGCGGCCGGGCCAGGGCGATGCCGAGGACGACGGCGGGCGTGAGCAGCGCATAACGGGGCCCCGGGCCGTCGGCGGCGGCGTCGACCCACCACATCGCCGCGAAGAGGCCGACGGTCACGGCAGCGCCGCCGAGCCACCAGCGGAGACCGCGCGCCGCGATGACCTGGCGGGCGGTCGTGAGAAAGACCGCACCGACGGCGCCGAAACCCAGAGCGAGCGTGAGGGCGAGCCAGAACAGTGGATCAGACATCGCGGCACTCGATTCCGTGGGACGAGTCGGCGGGGCGAGGTTACCGGGGCTTACCGGGCGTGGGGTATGACTGCCGGTGCGGCTCGACGTTGTGGGCACTCCTGAGACTGGCGCGGCCGTAGGCGACGCGATACCGTCCGCGGAAACAGGGCTTTCATGCCACCCACCGGCGCCGTGCATATGAGGCAGGCCCAGGTGCGGACCGGAACTTCAGTCCGGCGCGCACTCTTCCCTCGGAAGAGCTGCCATGCCGACGTGCACGAAGGTCCCCTACCCGACTCCTCGCGCCGCAGCCCGTGCACTCGCGGCAATCCAGAAGGCCATGCGGGCACGGGAACGCACCGGTCCCGTGGCGGTGCACCCGTGCACAGAGTGCAACGGGTGGCACGTCACCTCTCAAACCTCGCGAGGTAAGACGTCCCGGCGGTGGCAGGCCTTGGCTGGCGTCCGGTGAGAGCAATGTCGGCAACCCGACAAGTTGTTGAACCACCCGGATGGCTCAGTTGGTGAGCGCCTGGAACCGCTGGTGAAGTAGCCCCCCTATCGCCATACAACCGTCGGGCGTCTTCGCTTCCCGCACGAGTTCGGCCAAGTCGTCGTCATCGAGCGCCGTCATGAAGCCCCGGTCGTCTCGCGCTGTGTCTCGAAGCGACTCCATGACGCGCGCTTTCTCCGAGTATGACCTATAGACGAGCAGCCCGTACTTGCCACGCGAAGGCGAGAACCGCCCGCTCAACTGATCAAATTCGGGGTTCGCGAGGGATCGGGAGTAGTTCTTACACTCCACCATCACGTTTGGCGCCGGGTAGTGCCGAGCCAGCCACTCAAAGAACCCATGCCGCGCCATGTTGGTGAAACGAATATCGATAATCTTGCGGCCGTCATGGATTCGACTCTGGCGGAATGGGTTGACGAGGACCGGATACATGAGCGCTCCAAAGAGGGCCTCGATTGCCTTCTCATAGGCCGTCGCGTCCGCCGCGCCGGTTGGGAGATCGAGCACCGCCTGGAGGAGAGCGTCATAGTCGGGCTCTCCGGCGCTCGTGAGGCCACCCAGCGTTTCATGATCCAGCGCCTCAGGCGGATTAGCAGCCTTGGCGGCTTTGAAGCGGCGAAGGAGGTCCGGTTCCCTGCTCGTCCCGTCGACATTTATTCGCTTCTCAACACCTGGGTTCTCTTGACTCGCGCCGTGCTTTCGGCGGTACTTCTTCTCGACGTCAACCTTGTGGACCCGCAACTGGCCTGACTTGATCGTGTAGGTCAAGGGCGACCTGTTCAGCAGCTCATCCTCCCGGAAATACTCCAAGACGTAGTGCCGGTAGTACTCGCTCGGATCATGGAACAGGACCCGACGGACGATGCTCTTGGGGACAAGAAGGAGCGGCGCACCGCCCGCAACGGGAAGGTCGACCGTGGCCTGCGTCCACCGGCTTGTTCGCGACTCCCAGAACGGGCCGATCACAATGCCGGACACCAAGGGGATTCCATAGAATGCAGCCGTCGCCTGGGTGTACTCCACCAACTGCTTGCGGATGATGTTGGTCGTAACGTCCGAGATGCGGTCCTCGCGGATTCCTTCGATCAGGAGCGCCGTGTCTTCGAGATCCGTAATGAGTCCGGATCGCAGGGCCTGGCTCGTGGATAGTTCTCTGTAGAATTTGGCCGCAAGCCCCGCCCCGAGCCCGCTGCCCCTCGATCGACCGGAATACCCAAGTCGGGTGGAATTGTCCTCACCAAGACGCGATAGGAGGCCGAGTGCCCGAGATGTGTCACCGGCCAGGATGTGATCGAGCACGCGCTGAAAGAAGTTCTGGATTGAACTCACACACTCGCCCGCCCATGGCGACGATAGAGAGGCAATGACGGAAGGGTCAATAAAGAGCGGGGTGTCGCGCTCGATGTGGACGTCGATGAAGTCGAAGGTCCCTTGATTTCCGGTAAGCCCGTAGTGCTGCGAGACACGCATCGGTCGCTCCTAGCGTCGCTGCCTTGGGCTGCCCGGTAGGACGACTCGCCCAAGCGGGCACGCTAGCCGCAAGCGGCGGTGGGCCGCTCTTGACTTGAAGAAGCAACGTAACTCGTCCGGAACCCACGCAACATCCGCTCGTAGGCAGGGCGCTTCTTGCCGGAGTACGCCGACAGGTCATCGTCGACGTACTCCTCGGCCACCGCCCAGCCCCGCCGCTGCGCCTCGACACGACAGTCAGCCAACTGCCGCCGCACGCCCAACTCCTCCCCGCTGCGGTCCTGAGAGATCCGTGCGTAGACCGCCACGGCGGTACGGTGCGTCATGGGGGCAGACTAACGACTAGTCGGTAACGCGACGTTGCTCTCACCGGAAGCCTCCTTCCTGCAAGTAGGAGCGCAGGTGCGACCCGGAACGACCGATCATTTAGGGCGCGACGGGCGCCACGGCCGGTCCGGACGGCGGCGTCGTGCCGTTCTCGCCGCTCTCCTGGTCACGGGCCGGCGAGGCACCGACGAGAACGCGGCCGAGCACCAGCACCCCTAGCCCCGCAATCACCACCGCGAGCAACGCCACGCGCAGGCTCGTGGCGTCGGCGACCACGCCCACGACCATCGGCGAGATCAGGAAGCCGACGCGCAGCAGCCAGCTGACCACGGTGAGGCCGACCCCCGGCGGCAGGCCGGGCAGCTCGTCGGCGGTGTGCATGACAGCGGGGATCAGGGTCGCGACGCCGAGCCCGGCGAGCGCAAAGCCCACGACCGTGGTGCCGACGGACGGGACGGCGAGCGCCAGCCCCATGCCTGCCGCGATCGCGGCGCCGCCCACGCGGGCGACGCGGCGCTGGCCGAACCGGTCGACGGCTCGGTCGCCCGTCAGGCGGCCGATCGTCATCGCGACCGAGAGCGAGACGAACGCGAGCCCCGCCGTCGCGGCGTCGGTGCCGACCTCCCCTCGCAGGTAGAGGGCGCCCCATGAGGACCCGGCGTCCTCGACGAAGGCGCCGCCGGCCCCGAGCACGCCGAGCGCCGCGAGCATCAGCACGGCACGCCCGCCCAAGCGACGCAACGCCGACGTCGACGCGGCGTCATGGGCGACGTCGTCCGCGGGCTCGCGCTCGGCGTCCTCGGGGCCGCGCAGCATGAAGCGGTACGCCACGACGGCGACGACGCTGAACAGCACGCCGGACGCGGCGAGATGCGCCGGCAGCGGCACGGACAGCCCCGCGGCGACGGACCCCAGCACTCCGCCGACGACGGCGCCCACGCTCCACAGGCCGTGGAACGCGTTGACGATCGAGCGCCCGTAGGCGCGCTGCACGCGGAAGCCGTGCGCGTTCTGCGCGACGTCGATGACGGCGTCCAGCGCACCCGCGACCAGCATCAGCGCGGCGAGCGCGCCCCACGCCGGCGCGAGCGGCAGGCAGGCGACCGTCACCGCGGACAGGACCAGCCCGAACGCCGCGACCCTGCCGGAGCCCAGCCGCTGGATCAGCACGGGCGCGAGGAGTCCCGCGACCAGTGCCCCCGCCGGCATCGCCGCGATCGCGGTGCCCAGCTCGGCGTTGCTCAGGTCGAGGCGGTCCTTGACCTCGGGCAGCCGCGGCACGAGGTTCGCGTACAGGACGGCGTTGACGAAGAAGACGGCGGACACCGCGGCGCGGGCACGCCGCGCCGTCGGTGCGGGCGCGGCCGGGGAGGACATGGGGGCTCCGGGTACTCGTGCGGTGACGACGTCGTCGTCGCGGTGGTCAGCGGGTGAGGCGGAGCAGCGCGTGGCGCAGCTGCTCGGGGGTCATCGGGTCGGTCGAGAGCGCCTGGTGCAGGACGAGGCCCTCGACGAGCGCGTCGAGCTCGCGCGCCGTGACGGGGTCGAAGTGGAGCTCGAGCGCGCGCCGGCTGCGGACCATCCACGCCTCCGTGACCTCGCGCAGGGCCGGGCGGCGGGCGGCGGCGACGTAGAGCTCGACCGCGAGCAGCAGGGAGCGCCGGTCCGCGACGAGGTCGTCGGCCAGGTGCTGCGCCAGCGCCTCGACGGCGGCCTCGGCGTCCGGCGCGGACCGCATGCGGGCCTCGAGCGCCGAGGCGACGTCGTCCGCGAGGACGCCGAACGCCTCCTGGTGGAGCTCGTCGAGCGTGCTGTAGTGGTAGGTGAGGGACCCCGGCGAGACGCCCGCCGCCGCCCCGACCGCGCGGTGCGTGGCACCCGCGACGCCGCGCTCGGCGATGACGTCGAGGGTGGTCCGGATGAGCTCCGCGCGGCGGTCCGGGTCGGTGTGCAGCGCACGGCGGCGCTGCGGGGCGCGGGCCTTGGGCGGGCGGTCGGCGGCGTCGTCGTCCGGGCTCACGGCTGGCGCTCCGGGACGACGTCGTCGTCCTCCAGGGTGCGGATGACGCGCGCCGGGTTGCCGACCGCGACGACGTTGGCCGGGAGGTCCTTGGTGACGACCGATCCCGCGCCGACGACCGTGTTCTCACCGATCGTGACGCCGGGCAGCACGATGACGCCGCCGCCCAGCCAGACGTTGTTCCCGATGGTGATCGGCTCCGCCGCCTCCCACTTGTCGCGGCGCGGGCCGGGCGCGATCGGGTGGGTCGGCGTGAGCAGCTGGACGTTGGGTCCGATCATGACGTCGTCGCCGATGGTGATGGGCGCGACGTCGAGCGCCACGAGGCCGAAGTTGGCGAACGTGCGGGCGCCGATGCGGATGCGCGAGCCGAGGTCGACGTAGAACGGTGCGCGGATGCCGCTGCCCTCCCCAATCGAGCCGAGCAGCTGCTCGAGGATGAGCCGGCGTAGCGGCTCCTGGCGCGGGGTCGTCGCGTTGTACGCCGTGATGAGGTCGATCGCCGCGGCGCTCGCCTCGAGGATGCGGGGGTCGTCGGCGATGTAGAGGTCGCCCGCGAGCATGCGGTCGTACATGGTTCGGGTGTCGTCGCCGCGGGTGTCGCTCGTCATTTGTACAACTGTACAGATCGCGCGCGAGCCGCGGCTACGCGCCCGCCTCGACCGCGGCGCGTGTTGGCCGAAGGGGTTGTCCGACCTGTCCCGGTGCAGTATTATTCGAACGTACGTTCGAGTGACTCGGAGGCGGGCATGGCGGTGCTGGCGGCGGTGGAGCCCTTCGGGGTCGCGGCGCCGGCGCGCGTGGTGATGGACGTGCGCGGGCTCGTGGAGCGGGTCAAGGCGGTCGGTGGGGCGGCGGGTGACTGGTCGCCGGTGGAGCGGCGTGAGGTCCTGGCGGCGCTGGACGCGGCGGTCGGTGCGCTGACCGTGGTGCGGGGCGAGGTGCTGCTGGCCGAGCGGGACAGCGGGACCTGGCGCGCGTCGGGTGATCCGAGCTTCGAGGCGTGGCGGGGTCGCACGTCGCGGTCGGGGGCGCGGGCGGTGCTGACCCAGGTCCGCCAGGCCGACGCCGCCACCCGGCTGCCCGCCCTGGGCGAGGCCGCCCGTGAGGGCGCGGTCACCGTGGACCACATGGAGGCCCTGGGTCGGGTCGTGGCCGGGGCGTCCGGTGCGGTCAAGGACGCGTTGGCCACGCCCGAGCGGCAGGCCCAGCTGCTGGAGACCGCGCGGCGGGTCGACGCGGGGACGTTTGCGCGGGCCGCGGCGCAGCTCGCCGCCGAGCTCGATCCCCTCGCGCACGAGCGCGGGCACCAGGCCCAGCGCGCCGCACGGTTCCTGACCCTGGCCGACACCCCCGAGGGCACCCGCATCAAAGGGCTCGTCGATCGGATGGCCGGCCACCGGCTGCGGCTGGCGCTGGAGGCCGTGTCGCCGCGACCCGGCAAGGACGACGACCGCTCCCACGAGCAGCGCCGCGCCGACGCCCTGGACACCATCGCCGAGAAGATCCTGGCCCTGCCCGAGACCGGCAGCGGCGCCGCGGTGCGACCCCACGTGTCCTTCCTCATGGACGCCGGCACCTGGGCCGGCCTCCGCGCACTGCGCGCGACCGGCGAGGCCGATGGTTCCGATGCCGCGTCGTTCGCGCCGGTGACGCTGGAGGACGGGACGCCGGTGCCGATCAGCGAGGTCGCCCGCGCCCTGTGCGACTGCGACCTGACCCGCGTGGTCATGGACGCCGACACGATGCCCCTGGACATCGGACGCACCCAACGCACCTACACCGGCGTCCAACGCCGCGCCGTCATCGCCCGCGACCGCGGGTGCTCCTGGCCCGACTGCGGCGCCGAAGCCCGCTGGGGCGAGGTCCACCACATCCGCTGGTGGGAACGCGACAACGGACCCACCTCCCTGACCAACGGCGTCCTGCTCTGCGTCTTCCACCACCACGAGGTCCACCGACGCGACCTGACCATCACCCGACAACCCGGACCACCCGGACCAGGACGCCGACCCCGGTACACCTTCCACGACCAGCGCGGACGACCCATCGCCACGCCCACCCGGGCCGCGCCCGGACTCGCTGACGATGGGGATGGCGGGGCCGGGGCGCCGATGCCGGACGCGGCCGGCCAACCACCGGACCTCTTCACCGTCCAGTGACACGCGGGGCGCCATCGAGCGCTGCGGGGCGCGCCGCAGCGCGCTACCGGGCGGCTGACACGCGGTGCCGACGTGCCGCGTGTGGTGCTCGGAGCGTTCGCCACCCGGCAGCGGAGGACGACGCGCTGCACCGCACCGCACCGACGGTGGAGCTACCGGCGCGGCTCGCGGGTCCGCGTCCGGAAGCCGCGGCGCAGCGCATGGAGAACGAACAGCACGCCGCCGATGGTCAGCACCCACGCCCCGGCGACCCCGACCGCGGGCGTCGACGCGCAATCAGCGCCGCCACCGCTCCCAGTGACGCAGCTGCCGCCCTGCACGCCCCAGACCGCACCGATCACCACCGTGACGGCGAGGGCGGCGAGCAGCCAACGTCTGCCGCCCGTCCGATGCGTCATGGCCCGGACCATCCGCCCTCGTGAGGCACGCCCTACCCCAGGCCCAGGCGGAGGTCGGCGGTGCGGACCGGGAGGCCCGTCTCGAGGGAGACGTTGCCGGCGACGCCCACGACGACCGAACGGACGCCGTCGAGGAGGCCGGCCGCGCGACCCAGCGGGTCGTGCTCGGCGCCGCGGAAGAGGTCGCGCAGCATCTTCTCGTCGCCGCCGCCGTGGGCACCCTCGCCCGCAGGGATCTCGACCTCGACGGCCGGACCCCAGTGCTTCTGGACCACGAGGCGCTCGCCGTGGGCCGGCCGCGCGCCGGCGGCCTGGACGTCCTCGACCGCGCTCGGGTCCACGACCAGGCGACCGTCCTTGCCGACGAGTACCGCGCCGCGCTCCACGACCTCGAGCTCCGCGCGCCCGGCGGTGCCGTTGACCGAGACCCGGTAGCCCTCCCACGGGCCGTGGGCGTTGAGCGAGTAGGTGAGCGTCGCGCCGCGGGCGTAGTCGACGATCACCGCCAGGTTGTCCTCGATCGTGATGCCGGAGGAGAACACGTCCCGGTCGCGCAGGTAGCCGTCGTGGTGCTCCACGTCGAGGTAGAGCTGCTTGAGCCGCTCGTTCTCCCGGAGGTCGAGCAGGAAGGGGTCGTTGCGCGTCGTGCGCGTCGAGCCGCGCGCCGGGCGCCGGATGAGCCCACGACGGCGGGCGTTGGACGCCCCGTAGAAGCGCAGGGCGCCGCTCGCGTAGACCCGCGACGGCAGGTCCGCGAGCCACCAGTTCACGAGGTCGAAGTGGTGCGACGCCTTGTGCACCAGCAGCCCGCCCGACAGGTCCTTGCGCCGGTGCCAGCGCCGGAAGTAGTCGGCGCCGTGCATGGTGTCGAGCACCCACTCGAAGTGCACGCTCGTGACGTCGCCGATCTCGCCCGAGGCGATGACCTCCTTGAGGGCGCTGTTGCGCGGCGAGTACCGGTAGTTGAACGTCAGCACGAGCGAGCGCCCGGTGTTCTCGACGGCGTCGACGATGCGCCGGCACCCGGCGAGGTCGGTCGTCAGGGGCTTCTCGAGCACGACGTCGGCCCCCGCGGCCATCGCCCGCGCGACCATCTCGGCGTGCGTGTGGTCGGGGCTCGTCACGATGACGGTCTGGACGTGCTCGACGTCGATCAGCTTCTCGAGGTCCTCGGGCGCGTAGCGCGCCGGCACCTGGGCGCCCGCGGCGCGCACCAGCTCGTCGTAGAAGTCCATGCGGCCGGGGTTCGGCTCGCACCAGGCCACGATCTCGCCGACGTCGGCGTGCGGCCCGAGCAGCGCCTCGACGTACATCTGTGAACGGTGGCCCGTGCCGACCACCGCGTACCGGCGCCTGGCCGGACCCTCCTGCGCGACTCCACCCATGGGGTGTCCGTCCTTCCTGCTCCCGTGAGCGGACCTGCGTCCAGGGCTGACTCGGGTGGCCGTGCGGGCGCACTGCCCGCACGGCCACCCCACCAGTCGCAGCGGCGAACCGCTAGCGGTCAGTTGCCGGTCGCACCCTCGACCTCGCTGATGAACTGCGCGGCAGCGTCCTGCGGGCTCATCCGGTCGAACAGGACCTCCGCGTTGATGCGGCGGATGATCTCGGCCACCTCACCCGCGCCGACCGGCGGCACCGGCAGGCCGTCCACGATCTCGTCCTCGAGGTCGGTCAGGAACTCCGCCGCCTGCTGGTCGACGGGCGAGAAGTTGTCCACGACGGACTCGCGGACCTCGGTGTTCGCCGGCAGACCGCGGTCCGACAGCATGATCTCCGCGGCCTCGGGGTCGTTGAGCAGGTAGTCGATGAGCGTCGCGGCCGCCTCCGGGTGCTCGGACGTGGCGGAGATCGAGTAGAACATCGCGGGCTTGAAGTACATCCCGGTGCGCTCGTGCTCGGTCTCGCCCGGGTGGCGGAGCAGCTGGACCTCCTGGCCCGCCGCATTGCTCACGGCGCCCAGCTGGTTGCTCCAGAAGAACGCCATGCCACCCCGGTTGGTGCCGACGAGGGACTGCTCGGGCCCACCGGCGTCGATCTCGACCGTCTCGGCCGCGGACGGCGTCGCGCCCTGGTCGCGCAGCCGCAGCGAGATCTCCCACCACTGCGCGAGCGTGTCCTCGCTGAAGCCGATCGAGCCGTCCTCGTTGTACAGCGACTCCCCCTGCTGCCGCGCGAAGATCGCGAAGCCCGGCTCGTTGAACCCGTAGTCCTGCGTGCCGTACATGCCGTCGGGCAGCTTCTCGCTGAGCTCGGTCGCGATGTCGACGTAGTCGTCCCAGGTCCAGGACTCGTCGTCGGGCAGCTCGACGCCCGCCTGCTCGAACACGGCCGTGTTGGCGAGGATCGCGTAGGCGTTCACGCCGGTGGGCAGGCCGTACTGGCCGCCCTCCATCTCACCCGACGCGAGGATCGACTCGTCCAGGTTCCCCAGCTCGACGATGTCGCTGTACTCGTTGATGTCGGCGAGCACACCGCGCGTGGCGTAGTCGCGCAGGTAGCGCTCCTCCTGCGTGATGATGTCCGGGGCGTCGCCCGCGGCGACGGTCGTCGCCAGCTTGTCCCAGTAGCCGTTCCAGTCCGTGAAGTCGCTGACCACCGTGATGTTCGGGTGCTTGGTCATGAAGTTGTCGAGCACCTGCTGGGTGAGCTCGTGGCGGGTGTCGGACCCCCACCACGAGAACTTGATGGTGACCGGGGCGTCCGGGTCGTAGGTCTCCTCGGCCTCCGCCGGCCCCTCCGGCGCGTTGTCCGGGGCCTCCTGCGCGCAGGCCGTCAGGGCGAGACCGGCGGCCGCGACGACGGCGGCCGTGCCCAGCATGCCGCGCATGCCGCGGCGCGCGGGCCGGGTACGGGTGTGGTGGGACATCGTGCTCCTCAGTGGTGTGCGGATCGATGCGTGACCCCGCGACGCGTCGCCGCAACGGTGCGGCGGGCGTGCGGGTACTGCGCCGGAGGTGGTGCTCGGCCGGCTCCGAGGGCCTGCGGTGTAGCGGTGCGGGTGGTGCGGTGCGGGTGGTGCCGTGCGGGTGGTGCGCGGTGCGTCCGGCGGGGGCTGCGTTGCCCCCGCCGGCGTCGGGCCTACTTGATGCCCGTGGTGGCGATGCCCTTGACCAGGTACTTCTGGCCGAACAGGAAGACCAGGAACACCGGGATGAGCGAGACGATCGACATCGCGAACAGCGGGCCCCAGGAGCTCTCGCCCGTCGAGTCGACGAACGTGCGCAGCGCGACGGGGACCGTGTACATGTCGGGGTTGGTCAGGAAGATCAGCTGGCTGAAGAAGTCGTTCCAGGTCCAGATGAAGGTGAAGATCGCCGTCGTCGCGAGCGCGGGCGTGGCGAGCGGCAGCATGACCTGGAAGAAGATCCGGGCGTGGCCCGCGCCGTCGATGCGCGCGGCCTCGTCGAGCTCCTTCGGGATGCCCCGGAAGAACTGGACCATGAGGAAGATGAAGAACGCGTCCGTCGCCAGCAGCTTGGGCACGATGAGCGGCAGGAACGTGTTGATCCACTCCAGCTCGGAGAACAGGATGTACTGCGGCACGATCACGACGTGGATCGGCAGCATGATCGACATCAGCATGATCGCGAACCAGATCTTGCGGCCCTTGAAGTTGAGCCGCGCGAACGCGTAGGCCGCGAGCGAGCACGAGATCAGGTTCCCGGCGACCGAGCCCATCACGATGATGAACGAGTTCATCAGGTAGTGGCTGAAGGGGTGCAGCAGCGCCGTCCAGCCGTCCGTGTAGTTCGCCGGGTCGAGCTGCGAGGGGATGAGGCCGGGCTCGCGGAAGATGAGCTCCGTCGGCTTCAGGGAGCTCGAGAGCATCCACAGCAGCGGGTAGAGCATCACGAACCCGAGGGCGATGAGCAGCAGGTGCTTGCCCACGGTGCGGGTCCGCGCGGCCCACGGCGACGGGTCCCCCACGGCCCGCGTGCTGCGGCGGGGAGGGTCGCCCTGGGGGGCGGCAGCGGGCTCGACGCCCACCATGTTCCCGCCGGCGACGGCGGCCTGCGCCTGGATCCCGGGGGTCGGCACGTCCTGCTCGATGCGCTCAGTCATTGTAGAAGACCCAGTACTTGGAGAGGAGGAAGTTGACGGCCGTCAGCCCCGCGATGATGACCACGAGCAGCCAGGCCATCGCCGAGGCGTAGCCCATGTCGAGGTTCGTGAAGCCCTTCTGGTACAGGTAGAGCGTGTAGAACATCGTCGAGTCCACCGGCCCGCCCGTCCCGCCGCTGACGACGAAGGCCTGGGTGAAGGACTGGAACGCGCCGATGAGCTGGAGCACCAGGTTGAAGAAGATGATCGGCGTGAGGAGCGGGAGCGTGATGCTCGCGAACTGCCGCAGCTTGCCGGCGCCGTCGATCGACGCCGCCTCGTAGTACATCTCGGGGATCTGGCGGAGCCCGGCGAGGAAGATGATCATCGGGGACCCGAAGGTCCACACGTTGAGGATCACGAGCGTCCCGAGCGCGTAGTCGGGGTGCGAGACCCAGCCCTGGCCCTGGATGCCGAAGAAGTCGAGGACCTGGTTGATGAGGCCGTTCGTGCCGAAGATCTGGCGCCACAGGATCGCGATCGCGACGCTGCCGCCGAGGAGCGACGGCAGGTAGAAGACCGACCGGTACAGGGCCAGGCCCCGCAGGCCGCGGTCGAGGAACAGCGCGAGCCCGAGCGCCGCCGCCAGCTGCAGGGGCACCGAGACGAAGACGTACGTCGCCGTGACCTGGAGCGAGTTGTGCAGCCGCCGGTCGTTGAGCATCTCGACGTAGTTGGCGCCGCCGATCCACTCCGGCGGCTGCAGCAGGCTGTAGTCCGTGAAGGACAGGTACAGCGAGGCGGCCATCGGGCCGGCGGTGATGAGGAAGAGGCCGACGAACCACGGCGCGAGGAAGAAGATCGCCGCCTTGTTGTCGCCGCGCTCCGCCGGGCTGGGCGTGGCCTTCTGCCCCTTGGTCTTGCGCAGAGCGGCGAGCTCACCGAGTGCTGACATGGCACCCCCCGACGTGGGGGCGCGCGCGACGCGCCGATGGGGTGGGGACAAGCGGCATGGGGCACTCCTCGGTGATCGCCCTTGATGGACCGAGCGCGCTGGGCCGGGACGTTCCGGCCGGACAGCGCCACGCAGACCTGCAGCCTGCTACACAAACTGAAACGCTTCAACCCCGGAAGGGCTCGAAGGTGGAAAGCGCTATCCACCTTCGTATACCCTCTTTGTAACGGCCGCGACGAAGCGGTGTCAACCATCGGAGGAGCCGGCGTGCAGGATCTGCCCCGCATCGCCCTGGTCGGGATCCACGGCTACGGCGCCCACCAGCGCCGCATCATCGCCAACCTCGAGGCGTCCGGGCGCGCACGCCTGGTCGCGCTCGCCGACCCGCGTCCGCCCGACGCCGACTCCCCCGACGCGCCGTCGAGCGACCGCCCCGGCGTCCCGTGGTTCCCCGACCTGCGCGCGCTGCTCGACGCGAGCGCGGCGGACCCGACGACCCGGCCCGACGTCGTCGTCGTCGCCACCCCCATCCACACGCACGCGGACCTCGCCACGCTCGCCCTGCGCGCGGGCGCCGACGTGCTGCTCGAGAAGCCGCCGACGGCGTCGCTCGACGAGCTCGACCGCCTGCTGGGCACGGCCGCGGAGGCCGGGCGCGAGGTGCAGGTCGGCTTCCAGACCTTCGGCTCGGCGGCCCTCGACGTCGTCCACGACGCGGTGCGCGCCGGCGAGCTCGGCGACGTCACCGACGTCGGCGCCGTGGGCACGTGGGTGCGGGCCGAGAGCTACTTCACGCGCGCCGACTGGGCGGGTCGCCGCGCGCTCGGCGGGCGGCCGGTCGTGGACGGCGTCGTGACCAACCCCCTCGCGCACGCCGTCGCCACGGCGCTCCACCTCGCCGGCGCACGCACCACCGACGACGTCGCCACCGTCGAGCTCGACCAGTACCGCGCCAACGACATCGAGGCCGACGACACGTCCGCGGTGCGGGTCGTGACCACGGACGGGATCCGCGTGACGCTCGGCCTGACGCTCTGCGCGGCCGAGCACGCCGACCCGATCGTCACCGTGCGCGGCACGCGGGGCACCGCGACGCTGGACTACTACGCGGACACGGTCACGTTCCGTGCGGCCGACGGGTCCGGCGAGCGCACGGTCGCCGCCGCGCGCACGAACCTGCTCGCCAACCTGCTCGACCACCGCGCCGACCCGGCGGTCCCGCTGCTGGCCCCCCTGCGCGGGACCGGCGCCTTCATGCGCGTCCTGGACGCCGTCCGCGCCGCGCCCGATCCGACGCCGATCGCGCCCGAGCACGTCGACGTCGTCCAGGACGACGCGGACACGCGCGGCGACGGCGGCCCGCGCCGCGTGGTGCGCGACGTCGCCGCGTGGTGCCAGCGCGTCGCGGCGCAGG
>NZ_JACEXH010000047.1:0-13543 GCF_014525465.1 Actinotalea sp. JY-7885
GGCGGTCCCGGCCCAGCCCCGGCGCGTCGCGGGCGTCCTGGCCGGCCTGCGCGAGCCCGCGGGCTGGTGGGGCCCCGGGCGCCGCGCCGACCACACGGACGCGATCGCCGCGGCGCTCCTGGTGGCGCGGACCGTGGGCGTCGAGGTCGTGGTCGAGGCCGACGAGCGTGCCCCCTGGCACCCGGGACGGTGCGCGCGGCTGCGGCTCGCTGACGGGACCCTCGTCGGTCACGCCGGTGAGCTGCACCCCAACGTGGTGACGGCGCTGCGCCTGCCCGAGCGCGCGAGCGCGTTCGAGGTGGACCTCGACCGGCTCCTCGCGGCCCGCGACCCCGAGCCGCGCCAGGCGACGCCCGTCTCGACCTTCCCGCTCGCGAAGGAGGACCTCGCGCTGGTGGTCGACGCCGCCGTCCCGGCGGGGGAGGTGCTCGCGGCGGTCGCCGCGGGCGCGCGCTCGTCGGCGGCCGGTGACGTGGTCGAGGACGTGCGGCTGTTCGACGTCTACACGAGCCCGGAGCTGGGTGCCGACCGCCGTTCGCTGGCCTTCGCGCTGCGGCTGCGCGCGCCGGACCGCACGCTCACGGCGCAGGAGGCCGCCGCCGTGCGTGAGGCGGCGCTCGCGGAGGCGCACCGGCGCCATGGCGCGGTCCTGCGGGGCACCGAGGCCTGAGCGGGCCGGAGCGGCAGCCCGAGCGTGCCGGGCGGCGTCAGGGGACGAGCAGGACCTTCCCCGTCGTCGCCCGGCCCTCGAGGGCGCGGTGCGCGTCCGCGGCGTCGGCCAGTGCGAAGCGCGCACCGATCCGGACGTCGAGAGTGCCGTCCGCGACCGCGCCCAGCACCGCACCGGCGCGCTGCTCGAGCTCCGCGCGCGTCGCGACGTGGTGCCCCAGGGTCGGCCGCGTGAGGAAGAGCGAGCCGCCGCTGTTGAGGCGCTGGGGGTCGAACGGGGGCACCTGGCCGGACGAGCCGCCGAACAGGGCGAGGCCGCCGCGCGGGCGCAGGCACGCGAGCGACGCGTCGAACGTGGCGCGCCCGACGCCGTCGTACACCGTGTCGACCCCGCCCGGCGCGAGGTCGCGGACGATGCGGGGGAGCTCCGCGGTGAGGTCCTCGAGCTGGTCGTAGCGGATCGGCTCCGCGCCGGCGGCGGCGGAGAGCCGCGCCTTCTCCGGCGTCGAGACCGTCGACAGCACGCGCGCCCCACGGGCCCGGGCGAGCTGGGTGAGCAGGAGCCCGACACCGCCGGCGCCCGCGTGCACGAGGACGGTCTGGCCCTCGCGCACCGGGAACGTCGACTCCACCAGGTAGTGCGCCGTCATGCCCTGGAGCATCACCGCCGCGGCGACCTCGTCCGGCACGCCGTCGGGCACCGGCACCGCGCGGTCGGCGCGCACGACCGCGAGCTCGGCGTACGACCCGTGGGAGCCGTCCGCCCAGGCGACGTGGTCGCCCACCGTGGTGCCCGCGACGCCCTCGCCCAGCGCCACGACGGTACCCGCGCCCTCGTCGCCGGGTACGTGGGGCATCGGTGCCGGGTAGACCCCCGCGCGGCGGTACGTGTCGATGAAGTTCACGCCCGCGGCGGTGACCCGGACCACGAGCTCGCCGGGTCCCGGGACGGGCTCGGGCAGGTCGGCGGGGACGAGGGCTTCTGGCCCGCCCGGGGCGGAGACCTGGATCGCGCGCATGGTCGTACGCTAGGGCGGTCGGGCGCGCCGCGCCGCCCGGTCGCACGGAATCCATGCAATGGCATGTATATTCATGCACATGACAGTGAGGGTCGCCGTCTCGGGCGCGAGCGGGTACGCCGGCGGCGAGGTGCTGCGCCTCCTGGCGGGTCACCCGGAGGTCGAGATCGGCGCCGTCGCCGCGCACTCGTCGGCGGGCGACCGCCTCGGGGCCCACCAGCCGCACCTGCGCTCCCTCGCCGACCGCGTCATCGTCGAGACGTCACCGGCCACGCTCGCGGGGCACGACGTCGTCGTGCTCGCCCTGCCGCACGGCGCGTCCGGCCCCGTGGCCGCCGCGCTCGGCGACGAGGCCCTCGTCCTGGACTGCGGCGCGGACCACCGGCTGACCGACGCCGCGGAGTGGGCCGCGTACTACGGCGGCACGCACGCCGGCACGTGGCCGTACGGGATGCCGGAGCTCATGCTCGCGGGCGGCTCCCGGCAGCGTGAGCGCCTCGCCGGCGCGCGCCGGGTGGCCGTGCCGGGCTGCAACGTCACGGCCGTGACGCTCGGCATCCAGCCCGGCGTCGCCGCGGGCGTGGTCGCCGCGGACGACCTGGTCACCGTCCTGGCCGTCGGCTACTCCGGTGCGGGCCGCGTCGCCAAGCCGCACCTGCTGGCCTCCGAGGGTCTCGGCGCTGCGGTGCCCTACGCGGTCGGCGGCACGCACCGGCATGTGCCGGAGATCATCCAGAACCTGCGGGCCGTCGGCGCCGACGACGTCGCGGTCTCGATGACGCCCGTCCTGGTCCCGCTCTCGCGCGGCATCCTCGCGACGACGACCGCACGGCTCGCGCCGGGCGTCGACGCGGGCGCGGTGCGCGAGGCCTGGGTGGGTGCGTACGCCGACGAGCCGTTCGTCCACGTCCTGCCGGAGGGGCAGTGGCCCTCGACGGCGTCGACCGTGGGAGCCAACACCGCACTCGTCCAGGTGGCGGTGGACGAGCGGGCGGGGCGCGTCGTCGCCGTGTGCGCGCTGGACAACCTCGTCAAGGGCACCGCCGGGGCGGCGGTGCAGTCCATGAACCTCGCGCTCGGCCTGCCGGAGACGCTGGGCCTGCCGACCGAAGGAGTCGCACCGTGACCGTGACAGCACCCCGGGGCTTCCGCGCCGCCGGCGTGACCGCCGGGCTCAAGGCGTCCGGCACGCGCGACGTCGCGCTGGTCGTCAACGACGGTCCCGACCACGTCGGTGCCGCCGTCTTCACGACCAACCGGGTCGTGGGTGCCCCGGTGCAGTGGTCGCGCCAGGTCGTGGCCGACGGCGTCGTCGCGGCGGTCGCCCTCAACAGCGGCGGCGCGAACGTCGGCACGGGTCCCGCCGGCTTCCAGGACACCCACGCGACGGCCGAGCACGTCGCGCAGGCCCTCGGGGTCTCGCCCGGCGACGTCGTCGTGTGCTCGACCGGCCTCATCGGTGAGCGGCTCCCGCGCGAGAAGCTCCTCGAGGGCTTCACCGCCGCGACCGCCGCCCTGTCCGGTGACGGCGGCGACGACGCGGCGGCCGCGATCATGACCACGGACTCCGTCCCCAAGACGGTGCACGTGCGGCGTGACGGCTGGTCCGTGGGCGGCATGGCCAAGGGCGCCGGCATGCTCGCGCCGGGCCTGGCGACGATGCTCTGCGTCCTGACCACCGACGCCCGCACCACCCCGGCGGAGGCCGACGCCGCCCTGCGCGCCGCGACGCGCTCGACGTTCGACCGGATCGACTCGGACGGCTGCATGTCGACGTCGGACACCGTGACGCTGCTGGCGTCCGGTGCGAGCGGCGTGACGCCCGACCCGGCGGAGCTCGCCGAGGCGGTGCGCGAGGCGTGCGCCGTGCTGGCGCGTGCGCTGATCGCCGACGCGGAGGGCGCGACGCACGACATCGCCGTCACCGTCGTGGGCGCGCAGACCGAGGACGCGGCGGTCGCCGTCGCGCGGGCCGTGACGCGCTCGAACCTCTTCAAGGCCGCGATGTTCGGCAACGACCCCAACTGGGGCCGCATCATCGCCCAGGTCGGCACCGTGCCGGAGGACGTCGCGGCCTTCGACCCCGAGCTCCTCGACGTCACGATCAACGGGGTGCAGGTGTGCCGGGCGGCCGGCGAGGGCGAGCCCCGCGAGTCGGTCGACCTCGCGTCGCACCGGGAGATCCACGTCGAGGTCGACCTGCACGCGGGGGACGCCTCGGCCACCGTCTGGAGCAACGACCTCACGCACGCCTACGTCCACGAGAACAGCGCGTACTCCACATGAGCGACCTGACGCACCACGACCACCCGGACGTCGCCTGGACGGCCCTGCCGTCCCCCGACGACGACGCCTTCGACACGCGCACCGACCTGCGCCCCGACCACAAGGCGGAGGTGCTCATCGAGGCGCTGCCGTGGCTGCAGCGCTTCGACGGCGCCCTGTTCGTCGTCAAGTACGGCGGCAACGCGATGGTCGACGACGAGCTCAAGCGCGCCTTCGCGCAGGACATGGTGTTCCTGCGCCAGGTCGGGCTGCGGCCCGTCGTCGTCCACGGGGGCGGGCCGCAGATCTCCACGATGCTCGACCGGCTCGGCATCGAGAGCGAGTTCCGGGGCGGCCTGCGCGTGACGACCCCCGAGAGCATGGACGTCGTCCGGATGGTCCTGACCGGGCAGGTCTCGCGCGAGCTGGTGGGTCTGCTCAACGCGCACGGGCCGCACGCCGTGGGCCTGTCGGGCGAGGACGGCGGGCTGCTGCGCGCCCGGCGCCGCACCGCGACGGTCGACGGCCGGCAGGTCGACGTCGGCCAGGTGGGCGACGTCGTCGAGGTCGACCCGCGGGCGGTCCAGGACCTGCTGGACGCCGGGCGCATCCCGGTCGTCTCGACGGTCGCGCCGGACATCGAGGACCCGACGCAGGTGCTCAACGTGAACGCCGACACGGCGGCCGCCGCGCTCGCGATCGCTCTGGGGGCCTCCAAGCTGATCATCCTCACCGACGTCGAGGGCCTGTACACGCGCTGGCCGGACCGCACGTCCCTGGCGCGGCGGATCCGGGTGTCGGCGCTCGCGGCCCTCCTGCCGAGCCTGGAGTCCGGCATGGTCCCGAAGATGGAGGCGTGCCTGCGTGCCGTGCGGGGCGGGGTGCCGCAGGCCCACGTCGTCGACGGCCGCCAGGCGCACTCGGTCCTCATGGAGGTCTTCACCGAGCGGGGGGTGGGCACGATGGTCCTGCCCGACGACCTGCGCACCGGCTCGATCCCCGTCGTCACCACCGGAGGTGCACCGTGAGCGAGGCGCTGGCCGCATCCGCCCCGAGCCAGGACCTGGGCGGCTCCGTCGCCGAGTGGACGGACCGGTACGCCCGGTCCGTGATGAACACCTTCGGGGCGCCGCGACGGGTCCTCGTCCGTGGCGAGGGCGTGCACGTCTGGGACGCCGACGGGCGCCGGTACACCGACCTCCTCGGCGGCATCGCCGTCAACGTCCTCGGCCACGCCCACCCGACCCTCACGGCCGCCGTCTCGGCGCAGCTCGGCACGCTGGGTCACGTCTCGAACTTCTTCGCGAGCCCGCCGCAGGTCGCGCTGGCCGAACGCCTCGTCGCGCTCGCCGGCGGAGGGCCCGACGCGCGCGTCTTCTTCACCAACTCGGGCACGGAGGCCAACGAGGCGGCGTTCAAGATCGCCCGCCGGACGGGTCGGCCGCGCGTCCTCGCGCTCGAGGGCGCCTTCCACGGCCGGACCATGGGCGCGCTCGCGATGACGCACAAGGCCGCGATCCGCGAGCCGTTCGAGCCCCTGCCCGGCGGCGTGGAGTTCGTGCCGTTCGCGGACGCCGACGCGCTCGAGGCGGCGATGGGCGACGACGTCGCGGCGATCGTGCTGGAGCCGATCCAGGGCGAGGCCGGCGTCCGGCCGCTGCCCCCGGGCTACCTCGCCCACGCCCGCGCGCTCGCCGACCGGCACGGCGCCCTGCTCGTGCTCGACGAGGTCCAGACCGGCGTCGGCCGCACGGGGAGCTGGTTCGCGCACCAGCTGCCGCACGTCGGCGGCGGCGTGGTGCCCGACGTCGTCACGCTCGCCAAGGGCCTCGGCGGGGGCATCCCGGTCGGCGCCGTCGTGGCGCTCAGCGCCCGTGCGGCGGCCGCGCTCGGGCCCGGCCAGCACGGCACGACGTTCGGTGGCAACCCGGTCGCGGCGGTCGCGGCGCTGACCACGCTCGGCGTCATCGAGCGCGACGGTCTGCTCGAGCGGGCCCGCGTGGTGGGGGAGCGGCTGCGCGCCGCGCTGCGCGACGTCACGCCGCTCGTCGTCGAGGTCCGCGGCGAGGGCCTGCTCATCGGCATCGAGCTCACGGCCCCGGTCGCCCCGGCGGCCGCCGACCTGCTGCTCGACGCCGGCTGGATCGTCAACCCGGTCCGGCCGACGACGCTGCGGATCGCCCCGCCCCTGATCCTCACGTGGGAGCAGGTGAGCGGCTTCGTCGACGCTCTCGCGGCCCTCGCGCCCGCGCTCACCGACGCGCCGGGCGGTGCCGCATGACGCGCCACCTCCTGCGCGACGACGACCTGGCCCCGGCCGAGCAGGCGGAGGTCCTCGAGCTCGCGCTGCGGCTCAAGGCGGACCGGTTCGCGGCCCGCCCCCTGGCGGGACCGCGCACCGTCGCGATCCTCTTCGACAAGCCCACCCTGCGCACGCAGCTCTCGTTCACCGTGGGCGTCGTGGAGCTCGGCGGGCACCCGATGGTCATCGACGGGAAGCTCGCCCAGGTCGGGGTGCGGGAGTCGGTCCCCGACACCGCCCGCGTCATCGGACCGCAGGTGGCCGCGGTCGTCTGGCGCACCTACGGGCAGGACCGGCTCGAGCAGATGGCCGCGCACGCCGGCGTCCCGGTCGTCAACGCGCTCACCGACGACTTCCACCCCTGCCAGGTGCTCGCCGACCTGCTCACGCTGGCCGAGCGCTGGGGCGGGGTCCCGTCGCTCGCGGGCCGGACGCTCGCCTACGTCGGCGACGGCAGCAACAACATGGCGCACTCCTACCTCCTGGGCGGCGCGACCGCGGGGATGCACGTGCGGATCGGCACGCCGGCGAGCCGCCCACCGGCTCCGGCGGTGCTCGAGCGTGCGGCCCGGATCGCCGCCACCACGGGCGGCTCCGTCCTGGTCACCGACGACGTCGTCGCGGCGGCCGCCGGCGCCGACGCGGTCGCGACCGACACCTGGGTGTCCATGGGCGACGAGACGGACGACGCGGACGCCGTCGCCCTGTTCTCGCCCTTCCAGGTCGACGACGCGCTGCTCGCGCACGCGTCGCCCGACGTCGTCGTGCTCCACTGCCTGCCCGCGTACCGCGGCAAGGAGATCTCCGCCGACGTCATCGACGGCCCGCGCTCGGCGGTCTTCGACGAGGCGGAGAACCGGCTGCACGCGCAGAAGGCCGTGCTGACGTGGCTCCTGGGACGCGCATGAGCGCGACCGCCGGCCCCGGCACGGCCGCCGCCGGCGTGCCCCAGACGAAGGCTGCCCGGCACGCGCTCATCGCGCGCCTGCTCGCGCGGGCGCCGATGCGCTCGCAGGGGGAGCTCGCGGCCGCCCTCGCGAACGAGGGCGTCTCGGTGACCCAGGCGACGCTGTCCCGCGACCTCGTCGAGCTCGGCGCCGTGCGGATCCGGGCCCAGGACGGGAACCTGACCTACGCCGTGCCGGGCGAGGGCGGGGACCGCACGCCGCACCTGGCGGAGGCCCGGGAGCGCCTGGCGGCACGCCTCGCGCGGCTGTGCGCCGAGCTGCTCGTCACGGCCGAGGCGTCGGGGAACCTGGTCGTGCTGCGCACGCCGCCGGGCGCCGCGCAGTTCCTCGCCTCGGCCGTCGACCACTCGGTCCTGCCGGGGGTCATGGGCACCATCGCCGGGGACGACACCGTCCTGGTCATCAGCAACGAGCCCGACGGCGGTCACGCCGTCGCGCAGCGGTTCCTCGACCTCGCCGGGGGTCGCGACGACGCACGAGAGACGAAGGAAGACACGTGAGCAAAGTTCTGACGGAGCTGCCGGTCGGGGAGCGCGTGGGCATCGCCTTCTCGGGCGGGCTCGACACGTCCGTGGCGGTCGCCTGGATGCGGCACCGCGGGGCGATCCCGTGCACCTACACCGCGGACCTGGGCCAGTACGACGAGCCCGAGATCGACCAGGTGCCGGGCCGCGCGCTCGTGTACGGCGCGGAGCTCTCGCGCGCCGTGGACTGCAAGGCGGCGCTGGTCGAGGAAGGGCTCGCCGCCCTGGCGTGCGGCGCGTTCCACATCCGCAGCGGGGGCCGGTCCTACTTCAACACCACGCCGCTGGGTCGGGCCGTGACCGGCACGCTCCTCGTGCGCGCGATGCAGTCCGACGGCGTCGAGATCTGGGGCGACGGCTCGACGTTCAAGGGCAACGACATCGAGCGCTTCTACCGGTACGGGCTCCTGGCGAACCCCTCGCTGCGGATCTACAAGCCGTGGCTCGACAAGGACTTCGTCAGCGAGCTCGGCGGGCGCTCGGAGATGAGCCAGTTCCTCGTCGAGCACGGCCTGCCCTACCGCGACAGCGCCGAGAAGGCCTACTCGACCGACGCCAACATCTGGGGCGCGACCCACGAGGCCAAGACGCTCGAGCACCTCGACGTCTCGCTCGAGCTCGTCGAGCCGATCATGGGCGTGCGGTTCTGGGACCCCGCGGTCGCGATCGAGACCGAGGACGTCACGATCGGCTTCGAGCGCGGCCGTCCGGTGACGATCAACGGCCGGCGGTACGACGACCCGGTGGCCCTCGTCCGCGAGGCGAACGCGATCGGCGGGCGGCACGGGCTCGGCATGTCCGACCAGATCGAGAACCGGATCATCGAGGCCAAGTCGCGCGGCATCTACGAGGCGCCCGCCATGGCGCTGCTCTTCGTCGCGTACGAGCGGCTCGTCAACGCCATCCACAACGAGGACACCATCGCGAGCTACCACAGCGAGGGCCGTCGCCTGGGCCGGCTGCTCTACGAGGGCCGGTGGCTCGACCCGCAGGCGCTCATGCTGCGCGAGTCGATCCAGCGGTGGATCGCGTCCGTGGTCACCGGCGAGGTGACCCTGCGGCTGCGGCGCGGCGAGGACTACACGATCCTGCGCACCGACGGGCCCGCCCTGTCGTACCACCCGGACAAGCTCTCGATGGAGCGCACGGAGTCGGCGGCCTTCGGCCCGACCGACCGGATCGGCCAGCTGACCATGCGCAACCTCGACATCGCGGACTCGCGGGCGAAGCTCGAGCTGTACGCGCAGCAGCCGGTCGACCAGGGGCAGGTGCTCGTCGAGAACGGGACGCTGTTCGGCGCCCTGCCCGCCGGTGGCGCGGACGTCATCACCGACAACCCGTCGGTCGTCGGTGGCGAGGAGCTGGCGCTCGAGAGCGCCGCGATGGAAGTCGGGACGGACTGACATGGCCACCACACCGTCCGGCGCGCTCTGGGGCGGCCGGTTCAGCGGCGGACCGGCCGACGCGCTCGTCGAGCTCTCGCGCAGCACCCAGTTCGACTGGCGGCTGGCGGACGTGGACCTGCGTGGGTCGATCGCCCACGCCCGCGTCCTGCACGGCGCCGGCCTGCTGGACGACGAGGCGTTCGCCGGCATGGTCGCGGCGCTCGAGGCGCTGCGTGCCGACGTCGCCTCCGGGGCCTTCGCACCGGTGCCCGACGACGAGGACGTCCACAGCGCGCTCGAGCGCGGGCTGATCGAGCGGGCGGGTGCCGACCTCGGCGGCCGGCTGCGGGCGGGCCGCTCGCGCAACGACCAGATCGCGACCCTGGTGCGCATGTACCTGCGCGAGGAGACGCGGACGCTCGCGGGCCTGGTCCTCGACGTCGTCCAGGCGCTCGTCGAGCAGGCGGAGGCCGCCGGTACCGCACCCATGCCCGGGCGGACGCACCTGCAGCACGCGCAGCCGGTCCTGCTCGCGCACCACCTCCTGGCGCACGCCTGGCCGCTCCTGCGCGACGTCGAGCGCTGGGTCGACTGGGACCGCCGCGCGGCCCGCTCGCCCTACGGCTCGGGCGCCCTCGCCGGGTCCTCGCTCGGGCTGGACCCCGCCGCCGTCGCGGCGGACCTCGGCTTCGACGGGCCGGTGGAGAACTCCATCGACGGGACGGCCTCGCGCGACGTCGTCGCCGAGTTCGCCTGGGTCGCCGCGATGGTCGGCGTCGACCTGTCCCGGCTCGCGGAGGACGTGGTGCTCTGGGCCACCAAGGAGTTCGGCTTCGTGCGCCTGCACGACGCGTACTCGACGGGGTCGAGCATCATGCCGCAGAAGAAGAACCCCGACGTCGCCGAGCTGGCGCGTGGCAAGGCCGGGCGGCTGATCGGTGACCTCACCGGGCTCCTGGCCACCCTCAAGGGGCTGCCGCTCGCGTACAACCGCGACCTGCAGGAGGACAAGGAGCCGGTGTTCGACCAGGTGGAGACGCTCGCCGTGCTCCTGCCGGCGTTCGCGGGCATGGTCGCGACGCTGACCTTCGACACCGAGCGCATGGCGTCGCTCGCGCCGCAGGGCTTCTCGCTGGCGACGGACATCGCCGAGTGGCTCGTCCGCCAGGGCGTGCCCTTCCGCGTCGCGCACGAGGTCGCGGGAGCCTGCGTCCGCACGTGCGAGGAGCGCGGGATCGAGCTGTGGGACCTGTCCGACGACGACCTCGCGGCCATCTCCGAGCACCTGACGCCCGCCGTGCGGGAGGTGCTCACCGTGGAGGGCTCGCTCGCGTCGCGGTCGGCGGTGGGCGGCACCGCCCCGGTGCGCGTCGCGGAGCAGCTCGCGGCGGCGAAGGCACGCGCGGCGCAGCTGCGGGACTGGGCCCGGGCCTGACGGTGCCGCTGGGTGACGGCTCGCGCGACCTCGGTCACCGAGGCGCGCGGGGCGGCGTGGTCGACGACCTCGCCGCCCGCGTGCTGGCGGCGGCGCCCGGGCTGGGTCCGGTGCGTCTCGTGTGCGTCGACGGACCCGCCGGCTCCGGCAAGACCACGCTCGCCGGGGAC
This sequence comes from Actinotalea sp. JY-7885, assembly GCF_014525465.1. NCBI lineage: Bacteria > Bacillati > Actinomycetota > Actinomycetes > Micrococcales > Cellulomonadaceae > Actinotalea > Actinotalea sp. JY-7885. The sequence goes on from NZ_JACEXH010000047.1 coordinate 10,738, forward strand.
CTCGCCGAGGCGCTCGGCGCGCCCGTCGTGCACCTGGACGACCTGTACGAGGGCTGGTCCGGCCTGGACCGGGTCTGGGACCGCGTCGAGGCCCAGCTCCTGGCGCCCCTCGCGGCCGGCCGCCCCGCCCGCTACCAGCGGTACGACTGGGAGGCGGGCCGCTTCGCCGAGTGGCGTGACGTGCCCGTCGCGCGCGCCCTGGTCCTGGAGGGCTGCGGCGCCGCACCGGCAGCGGTCGGAGCGCGGGCCTCGCTCGTGATCTGGGTCGAGGCACCCGCCGACGTCCGTCTCGCGCGCGGGCTGGCGCGCGACGGCGAGGCGATGCGCGACGAGTGGCTGCGCTGGATGGGCAGGGAGGCGGTCCACTTCGCCCGCGAGGGCACCCGGGAGCGCGCCGACGTCGTCGTGGACGGCACGCGGCCGCTCGACGCGTGAGGATGGCGGGCATGCAGGCGACCGCCCCCGACGGCCCGACGCGCGAGCTCCTGGCGGCGGCCGCCGTCGACGTCGCCCCGCGCCTCCTGGGCGCGATCGTGACCACCGCCCTGCCCGACGGCGTGGTGAGCGTCCGTCTCACGGAGGTGGAGGCCTACGAGGGCGAGCACGACCCTGGGTCCCACGCGTATCGCGGCCGCTCGGCCCGCAACGCGGTGATGTTCGGCCCCGCCGGGCACCTGTACGTCTACCGACACATGGGCCTGCACCACTGCGCGAACGTCGTCACCGGTCGGGACGGCACGGCGTCGGCGGTCCTGCTGCGCGCGGGGGAGGTGGTCGAGGGGAGCGAGGTCGCGTTCGCCCGGCGCACGCGGCGCGGCGTCGTGCACCGCGCGGTCGACCTGGCCCGGGGCCCGGCGCGGCTCGCCGTCGCGCTCGGCCTGGACCTCACGCACGACGGCGCCGACGTCGTCGACGGAGCCGGCCCGGTGCGCCTGGCCCTGGCGGCGCCGGTCACCGTGTGGTCGAGCGGTCCGCGGGTGGGTGTGGGCGGTCAGGGCGGCGACGCGACGGCGTTCCCGTGGCGGTTCTGGCTCCCGGACGAGCCGACCGTCTCCGCGTACCGGGCCGCCCCGCCGAGGCGACGGCCCTGACGCCGGGCGGCGCATGCCGAGACGCGCCGCGCCCACCGGTGGACGCAGGGCAGACTGTGGCCGACGGACGATCGAGAGGCACTGTGGTGGACATCCTGGACGAGCTGCGCTGGCGCGGCCTGCTGGCGCAGACGACGGACGAGCAGGCGCTGCGCGAGGCGCTCACGGGCGGCCCCGTGACGCTCTACTGCGGCTTCGACCCGACGGCCCCGAGCCTGCACCACGGTCACCTCGTGCAGCTCGTGCTCCTGCGCCACCTCCAGCTCGCGGGTCACCGGGTGCTGGCCCTGGTCGGCGGCGCGACCGGGCTCATCGGCGACCCCCGGATGTCGGGCGAGCGGGTCCTCAACACCAAGGACACGGTGGCCGAGTGGGTCGAGCGCCTGCGCGGCCAGGTCTCGCGGTTCCTCGACTTCGAGGGCGACAACCCGGCGCAGCTGGTGAACAACCTCGACTGGACCGGCGACCTGGGCGCCATCGACTTCCTGCGCGAGATCGGCAAGCACTACCGGCTCGGCACGATGCTCGCCAAGGACACCGTGGCGCGGCGGCTCGCGAGCGACGAGGGCATCAGCTTCACCGAGTTCAGCTACCAGATCCTCCAGGGCATGGACTTCCTCGAGCTGTACCGCCGGCACGGCTGCACGCTGCAGACCGGCGGCAACGACCAGTGGGGCAACCTGCTCTCGGGCGTGGAGCTCATCCGCAAGGCGGAGCACGCGAGCGTGCACGCGCTGACGACGCCGCTGATCACCAAGGCGGACGGCACCAAGTTCGGCAAGTCCGAGGGCGGTGCCATCTGGCTCGCGCCGGACATGATGAGCCCGTACGCCTTCTACCAGTTCTGGCTCAACACCGACGACGCCGACGTCGAGCGGTACCTGCGGATCTTCACCTTCCGCTCGCGCGAGGAGATCGCCGAGCTCGAGCGCGCGGTCGCCGAGCGCCCGGCCGCCCGAGAGGCGCAGCGCACCCTGGCGCACGACGTCACGACCCTCGTCCACGGCGCCGACGCGACGGCCAAGGTGGTCGCCGCCAGCCAGGCGCTCTTCGGCCGCGGAGAGCTCGCGGACCTCGACGAGGCGACCCTCGCCGCGGCGGTCGCCGAGCTGCCCCGGGCCGAGCTCGGGGAGCAGGCGTGGCAGGACGGACCGACGGTGGTCGACGTCCTCGTGGCCGGCGGCCTGGTCGCCGGCCGGGCCGCGGCGCGACGCGCGATCGGCGAGGGCGGCGTCTCGGTCAACAACCGGCGGGTCACGGACGAGGCGCACGTGCTCGCGCCCGAGGACCTGCTGCACGGTCGCTGGGCGGTCCTCCGCCGGGGCAAGAAGACCCTCGCAGTGGCCGAACGGACCGCGTGACCGCCGTCACCCGGCACCAACTTGAAGTGACGCCCGGGGATACGTAGAGTTCTGGACGTCGCCCCGAGAGGGGAGGAACGGACGGACGGGCAGAGCCCTCCGGCCGGTCCCACCGGAGGCGGCCACTCACTGGCAGGACAGGACCCGGGCGCGCAAGCGTCCGGCACTGGTCATGCGGTGACTGCGGGTTCGAGGCGCTGGCCAACGGGAGTTGACGGCGCGGAGCGGCCCCGCTAAGATTGAGAAGTTGCCTCCGGATGGGTCGGAAACGGCCTTGAGGGATGTGCGTCTGTTCCTTGAGAACTCAACAGCGTGCCAAAAGTCGATGCCATTTGTCGGCGTTCTTGGTGGGTG
>NZ_JACEXH010000048.1:0-6108 GCF_014525465.1 Actinotalea sp. JY-7885
AAGCGGAAGCGGACCTCTGCCCCGCCACGCGGGCCGATGTGGTTGTGGTTCCTCATGATGATGTCCTTTCGTTGACACGCTCACGATATATCGGCAACGGCTCGCCAGCAAGCGATCGCTCCCTGGGGGTGCGCAAGGCGCTAGGAGCAGGCGAAGATGTCTCGACATCGAGAGATCGAGTCACCGAGGAAGAGGTGTGCCATGCACGAGACAGAGACCACGGACGTCGTCGTCGCGGAACAGGACGTGTGGACGAGCGTCAGCAACCCGCGCCGCACTCGCGTCTGACGCCCAGCTGGCGCGGGCGCCCCTAGCCCCGCGCGAGGGCCGCAGCGCCCGGCGGCGCCGGGCGATCGGCGCGCGTCGAGCTGCGTGTCCCAGGCCACAGCGGCGCGAGTTGGAGTGCCGGCCCAACCCGTGTAACGTTGCCATGCACCCGAACGGGAGGCACGGACAGCGGAGAGATCTGCAGGCCGGTCCCAGGGTGCCAACCCCCTTCAGATTGAGGCGCTTCACCGCGCCTCGGACGGGGTTGCCTGTGCATTGGAGTCGGTCCAGCGGATTTGACACCAGCGCCCAGGAGCATAAGATTGAGAAGTTGCCTCCGGATGGGTCGGAAACGGCCTTGAGGGATGTGCGTCTGTTCCTTGAGAACTCAACAGCGTGCCAAAAGTCGATGCCATTTGTCGGCGTTCTTGGTGGGTGTCCTGCTTTCGGTGGGGTGCTTGTCGGGGGCGGACGACGTGGTTGAGACGAATGTTTAACGTCAGTTGACATTTGATCGATGCCAGATTCAACTGGCCCCTTTCGGGGGGTCGCTTCGTGTGTTGGTTTCTCTGCCCTTTCGGGGGTGGGTGACTATAGACATCTACGGAGAGTTTGATCCTGGCTCAGGACGAACGCTGGCGGCGTGCTTAACACATGCAAGTCGAACGGTGATCTCGGTGCTTGCACCGGGTGATCAGTGGCGAACGGGTGAGTAACACGTGAGTAACCTGCCCCAGACTCTGGGATAACTTCGGGAAATCGGAGCTAATACCGGATACGAGACGCACGGGCATCTGTAGCGTCTGGAAAGAATTTCGGTCTGGGATGGACTCGCGGCCTATCAGCTTGTTGGTGAGGTAATGGCTCACCAAGGCGACGACGGGTAGCCGGCCTGAGAGGGCGACCGGCCACACTGGGACTGAGACACGGCCCAGACTCCTACGGGAGGCAGCAGTGGGGAATATTGCACAATGGGCGAAAGCCTGATGCAGCGACGCCGCGTGGGGGATGAAGGCCTTCGGGTTGTAAACCCCTTTCAGCAGGGAAGAAGCGAAAGTGACGGTACCTGCAGAAGAAGCGCCGGCTAACTACGTGCCAGCAGCCGCGGTAATACGTAGGGCGCAAGCGTTGTCCGGAATTATTGGGCGTAAAGAGCTCGTAGGCGGTTTGTCGCGTCTGCTGTGAAAACCCGAGGCTCAACCTCGGGCCTGCAGTGGGTACGGGCAGACTAGAGTGCGGTAGGGGAGACTGGAATTCCTGGTGTAGCGGTGGAATGCGCAGATATCAGGAGGAACACCGATGGCGAAGGCAGGTCTCTGGGCCGCAACTGACGCTGAGGAGCGAAAGCATGGGGAGCGAACAGGATTAGATACCCTGGTAGTCCATGCCGTAAACGTTGGGCACTAGGTGTGGGGCTCATTCCACGAGTTCCGTGCCGCAGCAAACGCATTAAGTGCCCCGCCTGGGGAGTACGGCCGCAAGGCTAAAACTCAAAGGAATTGACGGGGGCCCGCACAAGCGGCGGAGCATGCGGATTAATTCGATGCAACGCGAAGAACCTTACCAAGGCTTGACATATACCGAAAACTCATGGAGACATGGGGTCCGCAAGGGCGGTATACAGGTGGTGCATGGTTGTCGTCAGCTCGTGTCGTGAGATGTTGGGTTAAGTCCCGCAACGAGCGCAACCCTCGTCCTATGTTGCCAGCACGTCATGGTGGGGACTCATAGGAGACTGCCGGGGTCAACTCGGAGGAAGGTGGGGATGACGTCAAATCATCATGCCCCTTATGTCTTGGGCTTCACGCATGCTACAATGGCCGGTACAAAGGGCTGCGATACCGCGAGGTGGAGCGAATCCCAAAAAGCCGGTCTCAGTTCGGATTGGGGTCTGCAACTCGACCCCATGAAGTCGGAGTCGCTAGTAATCGCAGATCAGCAACGCTGCGGTGAATACGTTCCCGGGCCTTGTACACACCGCCCGTCAAGTCACGAAAGTCGGTAACACCCGAAGCCAGTGGCCCAACTCGCAAGAGGGGGAGCTGTCGAAGGTGGGACCAGCGATTGGGACTAAGTCGTAACAAGGTAGCCGTACCGGAAGGTGCGGCTGGATCACCTCCTTTCTAAGGAGCATCTGGCGCGAGAGCGTCCAGGGCCTACTACTCGAGCGTTCGTCTCGAGGTGGGTAGCTCACGGGTGGAACATCGACCAGTGGCAGCCGCGTTGGTGGCTTCTCAGTACCTCGTGCTTCGGCGCGGGAGGAACCTGAAGACCTCCGGGTGGTTGTTTCGGCACGCTGTTGGGTCCTGAGGGAACAGGTGTTTGCACCTGGACCTCGGGCCGGCCCCCAGTGGGGGGTTGGTTGCGATCGGACCTTCGGGACCGGATGAACCGCTTCGCCTTCGGGTGGGGTAGGCGCCGGGATCCTGGTGGGGCCGCCCGTAGCTTGAGAACTGCACAGTGGACGCGAGCATCTTTAAGTAAGTCTTTGTGGCAAGTTTTTAAGGGCAAACGGTGGATGCCTTGGCACTAGGAGCCGAAGAAGGACGTAGTAGCCTGCGATAAGCCTCGGGGAGTTGGCAAACGAACCGTGATCCGAGGATCTCCGAATGGGGAAACCCAGCTGGAGTCATGTCCAGTTACCCGCGCCTGAATATATAGGGCGTGTGGAGGGAACGTGGGGAAGTGAAACATCTCAGTACCCACAGGAAGAGATATTCCGTGAGTAGTGGCGAGCGAAAGCGGAGAAGGCCAAACCGATCGTGTGTGATAGCCGGCAGGTGTTGCACGGTCGGGGTTGTGGGACCTTTCAGTCAGTTCTGCCGAGCTGGCAGGGAGTCAGAAAGTCGCGTCATAGTCGAAGGGCATTGAAAGGCCCGGCACAGAGGGTGCGACCCCCGTAGACGAAATGGCGTGGCCTCCCGAAGGGGATCCCAAGTAGCACGGGGCCCGAGAAATCCCGTGTGAATCCGGCAAGACCACTTGCTAAGCCTAAATACTCCCTAGTGACCGATAGCGGACAAGTACCGTGAGGGAAAGGTGAAAAGTACCCCGGGAGGGGAGTGAAATAGTACCTGAAACCGTTTGCCTACAATCCGTCGGAGCCTCCCTAGCAGGGGTGACGGCGTGCCTTTTGAAGAATGAGCCTGCGAGTTAGTGGTACGTGGCGAGGTTAACCCGTGTGGGGAAGCCGTAGCGAAAGCGAGTCCGAATAGGGCGATACAGTCGCGTGCTCTAGACCCGAAGCGAAGTGATCTAGCCATGGGCAGGTTGAAGCGCGGGTAAGACCGCGTGGAGGACCGAACCCACCTGGGTTGAAAACCGGGGGGATGACCTGTGGTTAGGGGTGAAAGGCCAATCAAACTTCGTGATAGCTGGTTCTCCCCGAAATGCATTTAGGTGCAGCGTCACGTGTTTCTTGCCGGAGGTAGAGCTACTGGATGGCCGATGGGCCCTACAAGGTTACTGACGTCAGCCAAACTCCGAATGCCGGTAAGTGAGAGCGTGGCAGTGAGACTGCGGGGGATAAGCTCCGTAGTCGAGAGGGAAACAGCCCAGACCACCAGCTAAGGCCCCTAAGCGTATGCTAAGTGGGAAAGGATGTGGAGTTGCACAGACAACCAGGAGGTTGGCTTAGAAGCAGCCACCCTTGAAAGAGTGCGTAATAGCTCACTGGTCAAGTGATTCCGCGCCGACAATGTAGCGGGGCTCAAGTATACCGCCGAAGCTGTGGCATTCACACAATAGCTAGGTCTTCGGATCCAGGCGTGTGGATGGGTAGGGGAGCGTCGTGTGGCGAGTGAAGTCGCGGGGTGACCCAGCGGTGGACGCCACACGAGTGAGAATGCAGGCATGAGTAGCGAAAGACGGGTGAGAAACCCGTCCGCCGAATGACCAAGGGTTCCAGGGCCAGGCTAATCCGCCCTGGGTAAGTCGGGACCTAAGGCGAGGCCGACAGGCGTAGTCGATGGACAACGGGTTGATATTCCCGTACCGGCGAAGAACCGCCCATACCGAGCCCGGTGATGCTAAGTGCCCGAAGCCGTCTAGATCCCTTCGGGGACGTGACGGGGGAGCGCACGACCCGAACCGGTAGTAGGTAAGCGTATTAACAGGGGTGACGCAGGAAGGTAGCCCAGCGTGGCGATGGTAGACCACGTCCAAGGTTGTAGGGCGAGCTGTAGGCAAATCCGCAGCTCACATAGCCTGAGAACTGATGGTGACCGCTTATGCGGGATGATTGGGTGATCCTATGCTGCCTAGAAAAGCCTCGACGCGAGGTTCTAGCCGCCCGTACCCTAAACCGACTCAGGTGGTCAGGTAGAGAATACCAAGGCGATCGAGAGAATCGTGGTTAAGGAACTCGGCAAAATGCCCCCGTAACTTCGGGAGAAGGGGGGCCTGAGGCGTGTAGGCACTTGCTGCCGAAGCGTTCGAAGGCCGCAGAGACCAGGGAGAAGCGACTGTTTACTAAAAACACAGGTCCGTGCGAAGTCGCAAGACGATGTATACGGACTGACGCCTGCCCGGTGCTGGAAGGTTAAGAGGACGGGTCAGCTCTTCGGAGCGAAGCTCAGAATTTAAGCCCCAGTAAACGGCGGTGGTAACTATAACCATCCTAAGGTAGCGAAATTCCTTGTCGGGTAAGTTCCGACCTGCACGAATGGCGTAACGACTTCTCCGCTGTCTCAACCGCGAACTCGGCGAAATTGCACTACGAGTAAAGATGCTCGTTACGCGCAGCAGGACGGAAAGACCCCGGGACCTTTACTATAGCTTGGTATTGGTGTTCGGTACGGCTTGTGTAGGATAGGTGGGAGACTGTGAAGCCGGCACGCCAGTGTCGGTGGAGTCAACGTTGAAATACCACTCTGGTCGTTCTGGATATCTAACCTCGGTCCGTAATCCGGATCAGGGACAGTGCCTGGTGGGTAGTTTAACTGGGGCGGTTGCCTCCTAAAATGTAACGGAGGCGCTCAAAGGTTCCCTCAGCCTGGTTGGCAATCAGGTGGCGAGTGCAAGTGCACAAGGGAGCTTGACTGTGAGACTGACAGGTCGAGCAGGGACGAAAGTCGGAACTAGTGATCCGGCGGTGGCTTGTGGAAGCGCCGTCGCTCAACGGATAAAAGGTACCCCGGGGATAACAGGCTGATCTTGCCCAAGAGTCCATATCGACGGCATGGTTTGGCACCTCGATGTCGGCTCGTCGCATCCTGGGGCTGGAGTAGGTCCCAAGGGTTGGGCTGTTCGCCCATTAAAGCGGTACGCGAGCTGGGTTTAGAACGTCGTGAGACAGTTCGGTCCCTATCCGCTGCGCGCGCAGGAAACTTGAGAAGGGCTGTCCCTAGTACGAGAGGACCGGGACGGACGAACCTCTGGTGTGCCAGTTGTTCCGCCAGGAGCACGGCTGGTTGGCTACGTTCGGAAGGGATAACCGCTGAAAGCATCTAAGCGGGAAGCCTGCTTCAAGATGAGGTTTCCATGGGACTTGATCCCGAGAGGCTCCCAGCTAGACCACTGGGTGAATAGGCCGGATGTGGAAGGCAGGACTAACGACTGCCGCAGCTGACCGGTACTAATAAGCCGATAACTTGACACACTCTTACTTGTGCTACGCGTCCACTGTGCGGTTCCCGAGATACGGTCGGGAACCCGATTGACATCTCCATAGAGTTTCGGCGGTCATAGCGAAGGGGAAACGCCCGGCTCCATTCCGAACCCGGAAGCTAAGCCCTTCTGCGCCGATGGTACTGCACGGGAGACTGTGTGGGAGAGTAGGTCGCCGCCGAACATCACTTCACAACGAGGCCGTCCCCTTTTCGGGGACGGCCTCGTTGCGTT
>NZ_JACEXH010000049.1:0-19642 GCF_014525465.1 Actinotalea sp. JY-7885
GGCCTCGTCGTCGCGGCCCCGCACGGCGAGCGGCACGGCGCGGGCCCGGCTCTTGGCCGCCTCGACGGCCTCGCGCGCGGCGACGAACGCCGGGCCCTGCGCCGCGCGGACCGAGGCGGGCAGGGGTGTCGCGACCTCACCGGCACCGATGCCGATGCTCCACCGCCCGGTCCGCAGGACGGTCAGCGCGAGGTCGACCACCGCCACGGGGTCGTCGAGCGCACCCTGGACCTCGTCGCCCACGGTCCGGTCGAAGGCGCGCACGATCGAGCGGCGGACCTGGGTCGACCCCTCGGCGAGCGTGTCGAGCATGACGAGGAGCCCGTCGACGCGGTCCCCGACGACGCGGCTGCCGATCTGGTCGATCGTGACGACGAACACGCGACAAGGCTAGGCGCTTGTCCCGTGCGCTACAAGGCGCGGCCTTTGTCAGACGCGCGCGGCGACGGCGAGCAGCGCCAGCCGGTAGGAGTCGAAGCCGAACCCCGCCACCGTGCCGGTCGCGACGCCGCCGACCACGCTCGTGTGCCGGAACTCCTCGCGCGCGTACGGGTTCGACAGGTGCACCTCCACCAGGACCAGCCCGGCGGACGTCACCTGCGCGGCCGCGTCGCGCAGCGCGTAGGAGTAGTGCGTGAAGGCCGCCGGGTTGAGCACCACGTGCGCACGGGTGTCGACGGCCTCGTGCAGCCAGCCGACGATCTCGGCCTCGTCGTCGGTCTGCCGGACGTCCACCTCGAGGCCGGCTCCCGCCGCCCAGCCGGCCGCGTGCTCGGCGAGGTCGGCGAGGGTCGCGGACCCGTACACCTCCGGCTCGCGCACCCCGAGGCGGCCGAGGTTGGGACCGTTGAGGACCAGGACGCGCGTCATGCGCGCAAGGCTAGAGCAGCACCGGCGAGGAGGTCGGCGCCTCGCGGCTGATCTCGGCGTACGCGGCGGCGAGCAGCGCCGGGTCGGGCCCCTCGAGGCGGGTCGGCCGGCCCACGTCCTCGAGCACGACGAAGCGCAGCAGGGCGCCGCGCGACTTCTTGTCCCGGCGCATCGCCGCCAGGAGCCGGTCCCAGCGGTCGCCGCGGTAGGTGGTCGGGAGCCCGAGCGAGGAGAGCACGGCGCGGTGGCGGTCCACGACGTCGTCGTCGAGGCGCCCCGCGAGCCGCGCGAGCTCCGCCGCGAAGACCATGCCGACCGAGACCGCGGCGCCGTGGCGCCAGGCGAAGCGCTCGACCTGCTCGATGGCGTGGCCCAGCGTGTGCCCGTAGTTGAGGATCTCGCGCAGGTCGGCCTCGCGCAGGTCCTCGCCCACGACGCGCGCCTTGACCGCGATGGCGCGCTCGACCAGCTCGCGCAGCCGGCCGGCGGCGGCGTCGTCCAGGGTGGGCGCGACGAGCGCGGCCGGGTCCTGCTCGACGAGCTCGAGGATGCGCTCGTCGGCGATGAAGCCGGCCTTGACGATCTCGGCCAGGCCCGCCGTGCGGTCGTGCACCGGCAGGGACCCGAGCGCGACGAGGTCGCACAGGACGCCGGCGGGCGGGTGGAAGGCGCCGACGAGGTTCTTGCCCTCGGGCGTGTTGATGCCGGTCTTGCCGCCGACGGCGGCGTCGACCATGGCCAGCACCGTGGTGGGGATGTGGACGACCCGGATGCCGCGCAGCCACGTCGCCGCGACGAAACCCGCGAGGTCGGTGGTCGCTCCCCCGCCGAGCCCCACGATCGCGTCGCTGCGCGTGAAGTCGGCCTGGCCGAGCACTCCCCACAGGAAGGCCGCGACCTGCGCGGACTTGGCCTCCTCGGCCTCGGGGACCTCGGCCAGGAACACCTCGAAGCCCTGCGCGCGCAGGTCCTCCTGCACGACCTCGGCCGAGGCCGTGAGCGCGCCCGGGTGGATCACCAGCACGCGGCGCACGCGATCGCCGAGCATCCCGGCGAGCTCGCCGAGCAGGTGGTGGCCGACGACGACGTCGTACGGGTGCTCGCCCGCGACGGTGATCCGCGTGGGGGCGGCGGACGCGGTGGGCTCAGTCACGGGTGGGTCCCTCCAGGGCTGCCGCGATCGTCGCGGCGACGTCCTGCGGCGCGACGTCGTCGGTGAGCACGTGCATCGTCGCGACGCTGCTGTAGACCGGGCGGCGCGCGTCCATGAGTGCCTGCCACTGCGCGCGGGGGTTGCCCAGCAGCAGCGGCCGGGCGCGCTGGAAGCCGACCCGGGGGGCCGCGTGGGCGAGCGAGACGTCGAGGAACACGACGGTGCCGCCCGCGTCGCGGTACGCCCCGAGGGCCTCCTGCGTCGCGGCGTCGAGCACCGCGCCGCCGCCGAGCGCCAGCACGCCGTCGTGCTCGGTGAGCGCGGTGACCACCGCCGCCCGCTCGAGGGCACGGAAGTGCGGCTCGCCCTCGTCGAAGAAGATCGCGCTGATCTCCTTGCCCGCGGTGCGCTCGACGTCCTCGTCGGTGTCCCGCCACGCGACGCCGAGCAGCGCGGCGAGGTGCCGGGCGACCGTGGACTTGCCGGACCCGGGCGGGCCGACGAGCACCGCGCGCGGCCCGGCGGGCACCGCGCTCATCGGAGCAGCTCCGGCAGGGACGCGACGTACGCGGCGTGGTTGCGCGCGACCTCGGCGACGCTGTCCCCGCCGAACTTCTCGACGACGGCGTCGGCCAGGACGAGCGCGACCATCGCCTCCGCGACGACCGCGGCGGGCGGCACGGCGCAGACGTCGGAGCGCTGGTGGATGGCGCGCGCGGTCTCCCCCGTCGCGACGTCGACCGTGTCGAGCGCGCGCGGGACCGTGGAGATCGGCTTCATGGCGGCGCGCACGCGCAGCACCTCGCCGTTGGTCATGCCGCCCTCCAGGCCGCCCGCGCGGTTGCTGCGGCGGCGGATCCGGCCCGTGGCGGGGTCGCGCTCCATCTCGTCGTGCGCCTGCGAGCCGCGGCGCGCGGCGGTGCGGAACCCGTCGCCCACCTCGGCGCCCTTGATGGCCTGGATGCCCATGAGGGCGGCGGCGAGCCGCGCGTCCAGCCGGCGGTCCCAGTGCGTGTAGCTGCCGAGGCCCGTGGGCACGTCGTACGCGAGCACCTCCACGACGCCGCCCAGCGTGTCGCCCGCGCGGTGGCAGTCGTCGATCTCGGCGACCATCGCCGCCGAGGCGGCCGCGTCGAAGCAGCGCACCGGGTCGGCGTCCAGCGCCGCGACGTCGTCCGGCGTGGGCAGCGCGGCGTCGTCGGGAACCGCGACGGGACCGATCTGCACGACGTGCGAGACCAGGCGCACGCCGACGGCCTGCTCGAGGAAGTGCGCGGCGACGACGCCGAGCGCCACGCGCGTCGCGGTCTCCCGCGCCGAGGCCCGCTCGAGCACGGGACGCGCGTCGGTGAACCCGTACTTGCGCATGCCCACGAGGTCGGCGTGCCCGGGCCGGGGGCGGGTGAGCGGCCGGTTGCGGGCGACCTCCCGCTCGTCGCCGGTGCCGGCGTCGACCAGTAGGCGCTCCGGCGGTACGGGGTCGGCGGCCATGACGTCGACCCACTTGGGCCACTCGCTGTTGCCGATCTCGATCGCGAGCGGGCCGCCCTGGGTGACGCCGTGCCGCAGCCCGGCGAGCATCCGGACCTCGTCCTGCTCGAAGGCCATGCGTGCGCCGCGGCCGTAGCCGAGCCGGCGCCGGGCGAGCGCGTCGCGCACGTCCGCGCTCGTGACCTGCACGCCCGCGGGCAGACCCTCGAGGATCCCGACGAGCGCCTGGCCGTGCGACTCACCCGAGGTCAACCAACGCAGCATGGTCCCGATCTTCCCACGCGCCCGGACGCACCTCGGCCCGCGTCCGGGCTGCGGACGCGGGCCGAGGTGCGTGGTGCGGCGCGTGGGGGCGCTCAGCCTCCGGCGACGGGTGAGAAGACGTTCCGGTCGCTGTACGGCAGCGGCGCGGGCGCCGCCTCCTGCCCGTCGGCGGGCGGCACGACCGTCGTCGGGTCGGCGGGCAGGACGTAGGCGAACCCGTCGATGTTGATCTCGAGGTCGCCCCGACCGGTCGCCGGGCGTCCGCCCGACGCCTCCATCTGCTGCTGCGACGTGCTCGTGAACGTCGTGACGAGGTAGAGCCGGGAGGTCCCGGTCTGCACCGCCTCGAGGAACGCGAGGGCCCCGTCATGGGGCCCGACGACGGTCATGGCGATCGGCAGCTGCACGAGGCGGCTCGTGGGCGCGGGCGGGAGGACGTCGGTCGTCGCGGTGCCGTCCTCCGCCGGGGCGTCGGCGACCGACTCCGGTGCGGGCGGCGCGACCGGTGCCGGTTCGAGAACCGTGGTGGGTGTGCCGGGGTTCACCGAGATCAGCGTCACGCCGTGGGCCTCGGCGAGGCTCTGGAGGTCCCGCAGGTAGCCCGAGAGCTCCGCCTCGGCCGGCACCTGCGTCTGCAGGCTCGCCAGCTCGGCGCGGAGGGTGTCGATCTGCTCGAACTGCCCCCGGAGCGTCGTGAGCTGGGCGCGGAGGAGGTCCTGCCGGGCGAGCTCGTCCTCCACGCTCATGCGCGTCTCGTCGGCCTCGTCGAGCTTGGGCTGCGTGACCAGGAACCAGCTTCCCGCGAGGACGAGGACCGCGATGAACGCGGCGCCCAAGATCCAGTTGCGTGCCTTCGACCCCATGTCAGCCGGCCTCCTCTTGCGTCGTGAACCGGCCGGACAGGGCGTCCGTCGTCAGCAGGACCGTCCCGCTGACGACGTAGTAGGTGGCGCCGCTCTCGGCGTCCTGGGTGATGGCGACCGAGCTGAACCACGGGTTCGTCACGCCGGTGACGGCCTCGAGGGCGTCCATCCACCCGGCCGTGTCGGGCACCGTGAGCGAGCGCGCCTCGAAGGACAGCGCGCCGGTCGTCGGCTCCGTCAGGAGCGGGTCGGAGCTCGCGAGCTCGCTGGGCAGCGACGGGCTGTACGAGAGCGTGTCGATGCTGACGCCGGCGGGCGCTGTCGCGGCCACGGCTCCGAGGTAGGGACGCCACAGCACCTCGGCGCCCATGCCCAGCTCCCGGGCCTCGGCGATCTCCTGCGTCTGGTTGAGCACCTGCGGGACCTCGGCGTACTGCGCCTGCTCGGCGAGGAGCGCCTGGCTCTCGTCCTGCGCCAGCGCGAGCTCGGCCTCGGCCTGCTTCGCGGAGAACGCCGCCCAGACGTAGAGGAGGGTCGCGACCAGGAGCGCGACCAGCACGGCGATGAGTGCCCAGCTCTTGATCCGCGAGACCTGGCGGCCGGCGTGGACCTCCGGCGGGAGGAGGTTGACCTGGGGTGCGGCGGGGGCTCCGGGCACGGTCGTGTCCACGACCTCCGGTGCCGGTGCGATGGCGGTCACGCGGCGACTCCGAACGCGAGGCCGACGGGGAGCGCCATGAGCGCCGAGCCGCCGGCGGGGAGGTGGGCGGAGACGTCCGCCCCGACCTTGAGGGTCGCGAGGGGGTCCCCGATCGCGACCGGGAGCCGGCTCGCGGTCGCGAGGTACTGGCCCAGCCCGGGCAGCTGCGCCCCGCCGCCGGTCAGCAGCACGACGTCGATGCCGGCGCCGGGGTTGTTGCCCTGGTAGTAGACGAAGGTGTTGCGGACCGCCTCGACCAGGCCCCGGGTGACCTCGCCGATCGCGGCCGCACCGGACGAGAGCTCCGGGCTCACCGAGAAGCCGACGCCGATCTCCCGCTTGAGGTTCTCGGCCTCGTGCACGGCGACGTGGAGGTGCCCGGCGAGGGCGTCGGTGACGTCCTGGCCGCCCGAGGGCAGGGTCCGCGCGAACCGCGGGACCGAACGCCGGGCGATGATCACGTTCGTGACACGGGCCCCGACGTCCACCATGGCCACGACCTGGTCGGCGAGCTCCCCGCGGGACATCGCGCGCAGCAGCGCGAAGGCGTTGAGGTCGACCATCTGGGGCTTGAGGCCAGCGCTCTCCGCGGCCATGACGTTGACCCTGACGGTGTCGCGCGACGCGGCCACCAGCATGCCCTGGAGCGTGCGGCCGGAGGGTCCCGCGAACTCCCCCGTCGGGTAGTAGTCGAGCAGCGCCTCCTCGACCGGCATCGGGAGGAGCTCCTGGACCTGGAACGGGAGCGACGCGCGGAGCTGGTGCATCGGCAGCCAGGGCAGCTCGAGCTCCCGGACGATCACGCGCGGGTTCCCGACGCCGAGCACGACCTCCTTGGAGGAGAACTTGCCGCGGCGCCACAGCTCCTTCAGCGCGGACGCGACCGTGTGCGGCTCGGCGACCTGCGCGTCCTGGACGGCGCCGGCGGGGAGCGGCTCCTCGGCGTACCGCACGAGGGTGGCGGCGGCGCGACCGCGCGGACCGCTGAGCTCGAGCTCGGCTGCTCGCACCGCCGTCGATCCGATGTCGAGCCCGATCACCCGGGTCTTGGCCATGGAGTGTCCTTCGGTCCGTGAGGTTGCCTGCTGCTGACCTATCGGGACGCCGGGCGGGACCCTTGAGCGTTTCCGCGCGGCGTCTTGCCCGTACCGCGCCGGGGCCTCACAGCAGCAGCTCGAGGTAGGCCGCCCAGAGGGCCTCGCCCCACCCGATGCCGATCGCCGCACCCACGAGCATCCACGGGCCGAACGGGATGCCGGACCTGCGGCCGGCGCGCCCCGCCAGGAGGAGGGCGACGGCGAAGGCGCCGCCGACGAGGAAGGCGGCGAACGCACCGACCGCGAGGGCGCCCCAGCCGAGCCAGCCCAGCGCGAGCCCGAGGACGCCCGCGAGCTTGACGTCGCCGAGTCCCATCCCGCCGGGGTGGGCGACGAAGAGGATGCCGTACAGCAGGAGCAACGCGAGCCCTCCCAGCGCGGCCCGGCCGAGCGCTCCCCAGTCCCCCGTGGCCCACGTGGCGATCGACAGCAGCACGGCCACCACGGGGTACGCGGGCAGCACGATCGCGTCGGGCAGCCGGTGGACGTCGACGTCGATCAGCGCCAGCGCGACCGCGATGGCCGCCAGGTACAGGTACGCGGGGAGAGCGGCGGCGCCCGGCAGGGCGCTGCCGAACCGGACCACCACCAGGACGAACAGGAGCGCCGTGGCCAGCTCGACCAGCGGGTACCGCGCCGAGATCGGGGCGCCGCAGTCCCGGCACCGCCCCCGCAGGAGCAGCCACGACAGGACCGGGACGTTGTCCCGTCGGCGGATCTGGGCCCCGCACGTCGGGCACGCGCTCGGCGGTCGGACCACCGAGTCACCGCGGGGCACCCGCCACACGACGACGTTGAGGAACGAGCCGACGAGCAGGCCGAGGACGCCCGCGCAGACGAGCGCGATCGCCTGGAGCGAGGCGGGGCCCGCCGCGGGCATCACCAGGGCGAGGTTCAGGGGATCTCCTGGTATCCGTCGAGCGATGCCGAGATCGTGTTCGGCGGGGCGTTCCACTTCTGGCCGAGGCCCGAGTTGCACGTGGAGGTGACGATGATGGACCACGACGTCGACGGCATCTTGGCGGTACCGACCGAGGCGCACCGGCCCCACTCGTCGGTGAACGTCCAGGACGTCCCGTAGCTGCCCGTGTCGGCGTGGCGCGTCCACTTCTGGTTCTTCGCGGTCGTGCTGCAGCTGGAGGTGAGGGTGACGTAGCCGCCCTCCGTGCCCGGGGAGACCAGACAGTTCTTCTTGCCGCTGTTCTTGCCGTCGAGGACGTGGATCTGCTGGGGACCGAGCGAACCCACGGTGGACGTCGGCTCCGTGTAGTACCACTTGTGGTTCCAGAGCAGGCGCGAGCCACCGCTCGGGTCCTGCTTGCAGGGGTACACGATCATGAACGACTTGCCGACGCTCTCGTCGGTGACGTCGAAGCAGCGGCCGAACTCCAGGTAGTTGACGATCTGGTGGGTGCCGTACCCGGCCGCCCCGGCACCCACACGGGGGTCCGGGTTGAAGGAACCCCACTCGTTGTTGCTCGGCGACTGGTTCCAGATGTGGAGGTCCTTGTCCTTGGGCTCGCCCTTCTGGCCCGACGAGAGCCAGTAGCCGCTGTAGCCGTCCGAGATCGGGTCCTTCTGACCGGTGAACTTGGCACCGCCCTCCCAGCTGAAGAGCTGGCTCCACCGGGCGCTGTCGGTCTTGTCCTTGCACTTCTGCAGCGTGGCCTTCACCGGGCCACCCGAGCTGGGGGTTGCCGTGATGCACAGCGGGCCACCCGTGAAGGTGGGCAGCGTGGTGCTCGCGAGCTTGATCTGGTACGTGTCGCTGTAGACCCAGAGCTGCGTGATGTCGTCCGTGCCGCAACTGGCCCGGGGCACGTAGGAGATGTGCGAGTTGGCGGCGGCGGCGTCGGCCTGGAGGCAGTACCGGTCGGGACTCTGATTCGTGTCGAACGAGAAGATCAGGCCGCCGGGGATGTTGTTGTTCGTGATCTGGAACTCGTAGACGGCCGAGACGGTGCGGTCCCCGGTCGTCCCGCCCATCCCCGCGACGCCGTCCCCGGCGCCCGTCGCGACGATCCGCGCGTACCCGGGCGCCTTCACCGGGCCGGTGCCGGGGTTGCACGGGATCGCGTTGGTCGACAGCCACGACTCGCTGCGGCCCGTCGGGTCGACGACGTAGTAGCTCACGGTCGCGGTGTAGCGCAGCGCGTCCCCGGCCCCGTCGACCGGCCCGGAGGCCGAGCACGGCAGCTTCTTGATGTCGCCGTACGAGTCGGTGATCGCCTGGGCCCCGCGGATCTGGCCGACCACGGCGTTGACCCCGGCCTCGGCGGCGAACACGGTCTGGCTCGCGGCCCGCACGTAGGTCGTCGGGATCGACTGCGAGAGCAGCACCCCGAGCAGCAGGATGCTGAGCATCGTCGTGAGCATGATCGCGAGCAGCGTGGTCACCATGGCGACCCCCTCGTCGCGTCCGGACACGGTCCGGGTGATCCGGCGGGCGAGGGCGATCATGGCGGGGTGCGGGGTGTTCACGGGCGCTCCAGTGGGTTTCCGCAGACGGGCGTGTCACTGATGCCGTCGGAGTCGAGGTCGGGGTTGCTGGGTGACGCGTAGGAGCTGTTGCGTGCGACGAAGACGGTCCCCATGTCCGCGCCCGTCACCGCGTCGGGCCCGGCGGCGCCGCGGCCGACGTCGAGGCTCACGGTGACCGACTGGCGCGCGGAGGCGCCGCCCGCCGCCTCGAACCGGAAGGGCATGTTCTTGTCGGGACCGGACAGCGGGTTGCGCACGTCCGTCGCGATGGTGCGCCACGGGCTCACCGGCGCGGAGGGGACATCGCGCTTCGTCCGGTACGCGAGCGTCCGTGCGGTGGGGTCGAGCCGCCACTGGGTGCACAGGGGCGCCAGGCCGTCGGGCTGGGCGCCGGTGCGGAACTCGAGGTAGTACGAGCCGCTCGCGCCGACGCCCGGCCGGTTCACCGCATCGGCGTACCGGATCTGCTTGTCCATCGTCTGGAAGGCGGACCGCACCGCGTCGCCGGCGTTCGTGACGTCCTGCGCGCGGACCGTGCTCGTCGTCATGCTGATGAGCCCGCTCATGAACACCACCAGCACGACCGTGAAGATCCCCATCGAGACGAGGAGCTCGATCAGGGTGAGTCCGCCGTCGCGGGTCCGGACCGCCGGCGCGTTCACCCCTTCACCTTCCAGGTGACGGTCACCGGAGCGGAGACGAGTGCGCTGCTGCCTCCCGTGCCCTTGATGACGTACGTCATCGAGCACCGGATCTCCTCCTTGGAGCCCAGCTTCGGCGCCTTGTACCTCGTCGCACTCTCGAACGAACCGCAGCTCGTCGGCGGCTGGGTGATGACGATCTCGACGTTGCCCGGGTTGCCCTGGACTCCCGCGGCGGGGAAGTCGTTCTTCGCCAGGTTGACGTTGTGGGTCTTGTTGTGCGTCAGGGTGCCGAGGTCGTCGTTGCCGCCCGACGGGAGCACCCGGATCGTCGTCGTGCTCGTGGGGCCGGTCGCTCCCCCGACGCGCATGAGCTGGTAGGTGAAGGTGTACTCCCCGACCCGGTTCGGCGGCTGGAACTTCACCGAGGCGCCCGTGGTCGGACCAGCTCCGCCGTAGTCCTTGCCGTCGATCCGCAGGGTGCCGTGGGCCGGCTTGCTTCCCGAGACGATGACCCGCAACCCGGCGGCATCGGTGTTGCCGTCCGTGAGGGTGGACGTCAGGTCGATCTCGGGCGAGGCCGAGCCGTTCAGCCTGACGTCGACGGTGCGCGGGAGCGTGACGATGCGGTCGATCGCCACGGTCACCTCGACGCTCGCGCTCTCCTGGTCGGACTCGTCGATGAACTTGTAGGTGAAGGTGTCGGTCCCGCTGGTCACGCCCGGGCCGGGTGTGTAGGTGAGCGTCAGGCCGCTCGCCACGGCCGTGCCCCGCTTGGCGCCGGCGGTGATCTCGATCCTCTTGGGGCTGCCGAGGTCGTTCGTGAGCACGGCCAGCGGGTTGGGCTGCCCGGCGATGACCGGCATGGCGTAGTCGGGTGCAGCCTTCGGCTCGACCCGCAGCGTGACCGTCGCGGGGTCGGAGATCGCCCCGCGCGCGTCGCGGATGCGGTACGTGAAGGTGAAGATGCCCGATTCGCCCGTGGGCGGCTTGTACCCCGTGACTCCGGCGGCGTCCGGCGCGGTCAGGGCGCCCTTCGCGGGCGGCGTCACGATCTCGACGGGCTTCGCGGACAGCGGCCCGATGAGGTCGTTCGCGAGCAGCTTGAGGTTCTTCGTTCCCTCGTTCACGGCGAAGACCTCTGAGTCGTCGACCGCGACGGGCTTGACCACCTGGTTCCACTCGAGGTCGTCGCTCCGGTCGACCAGGCCGCTGAGCTGGTAGGAGCAGGTCCCACCGGAGCACTCACCACCGGTGGGCGTCCAGGTGACCACCACGATGATGCGCAGCATCCGCACGTACGGCTTGGCGGCCGCGGCCGTCTCGCCGGGATCCGACGAGTGGCCCGGGAGCTTGGTGCACACCTGGTCGGTCGCCGTGGTGCTCTTGAGCCGGTAACAGCTGCCGATGAGCGTCGTCACCTCGTAGGTCTGGCCGGAGAGCTCGCGCTCGAACCACGGCTTGACCGCGGCGTTGGTGGAGTCGGTGGCGGCGCCGTCCCACAAAGGATACGTGTTCGTCACACCTTCGACCGCCTTCGCCGTCGCCGCGGCGAAGTGCGCCTGCACGTCGGTCTTCGCGCGGCCGACGACGACGCCGGGGACGGTCGTACCGGGCTTGTTCCGGGGGTCGACGCCGTAGGCGAGCTCCATCGCCTCGTTCGCCACGGCCACGGCGTTCTGCGACCGCTGCAGGTGGCTCGAGGTCTGGGTCCCCTCGATGAAGAACCCCAGCGCCGCCGACGCGACGATCCCGAGGAGGACGAGCGCGACGATGACCTCGACCAGCGTGAAGCCGGCGTCGGAATCGGAGTCGCGCTCGGCCGGGGCGCCACGTGAAGTGAGCATGATCGTCCTTGTGGTCAGCGATCGTCGGGGGTGCGGCGGACGGGCCGGGACCGAATGGTCCCGGCCCGTCCGTGCACAGATCAGGCTCCGCAGGGTCAGGCGCCGCACGCCTTGCCGAGGCCGCCGGCCGTGCTGTTGTAGGTGATGCCCTTGGTCTTGGTGTTGGCGTTTCCGTCGGTGTTCCAACCGGTGAGGCAGTAGCCGCCGTCCGTCTGGTTCTTGTACTCGACCAGGTTGCCGGAGCTGACCGTCACGTTGATCGCCGTCGCCCCCGTGCCCGTCGGTGTGACGACGACCGGTGCGTTCGCCGTCGCAGCCTGGCTCACGGACGCCGGGTTCTTCTGCGTGTCGACGATGACCGTCTCGATGGTGGTCGCGACCGTGCGGAGGTCCGACTTGATCGAGGAGTCGACCGCCGACTTGCGCTGGTTCAGGAACACCGGGATGGCGATCGCGGCGAGGATGCCAATGATGATCATGACGACGAGGAGCTCGATCAGGGTGAAGCCCTGGTCCTTCTCGTCGAGGGACTTGCGGATCCGAGCAATCATGTGAGTTCTCTTCTCGCTAGAGGATGTCTGTGTCAGCAGGTGGTGGCGGAGCCGATGCCCTTGAGGCCGCCACCGTCGCTGTCCCACGCCCAGTTCTGGGTGCCCGCCTGGGCGCCGGTTGCGCGCGTCGCGACGATGCAGAACGCGCCGCTGGCGCCGGAGTACGTGAGGGTCGTGTCGGCGTCCTTCTTGAGGTCCAGCGCGGCGAACTCCGTCTGGTCCGCGGGGTACTCCTGCGTGTCGACCATGTGGGTCTCCACCAGCGTGGCCGCGCCACGCAGGTCCGACTTCATGGAGGAGTCGGTCGCCGACTTGCGCTGGTTCAGGAAGACCGGGATGGCGATCGCGGCGAGGATGCCGATGATGATCATGACGACGAGGAGCTCGATCAGGGTGAAGCCCTGGTCCTTCTCGTCGAGGGACTTGCGGATGCGCGAGATCATGTGCGCTTCCTTTCGGTTTCAGCGTGAGTGCCACGAGCGTGGCGGTGAGTGAGGTCGTGCACCATGCGAATCGGCGCGCGTCACGTCGGACTTGAGACGCCGAATAGGCGGTGCGTGAAGTTCACCCGGTCGGCCCACCGCAATTCGGGCACCCGTCACTCAATGAGCTCAAAGATGTTGAAGATGGGCATGTAGAGCGCGATGATCATGGTTCCCACGATGCTCCCGAGCACGGCGATCATCAGCGGCTCGATGAGCGACGTGAGCTGCTCCGTGGTCGCCTCGACCTCCTGGTCGTAGAAGTCGGCGATCTTCGCGAGCATCGAGTCCAGAGCGCCGGTGTCCTCACCCACGGCCATCATCTGCACCACCATGGGCGGGAAGACGGGGTGCTGGGCGAGGGGGCCCGTCAGGGACTCCCCGCGGCGCACGGAGTCGGCGATGTCCTTCGTGGCGTTCTCGATCACCATGTTGCCGCTCGTCGCGCCGACGATGTTCAACGCCTGGAGAATGGGGACGCCGGCGTGGATCATCGTGCCGAAATTACGCGTGAAACGTGATACCGCGATCTTCTGGAAGAGCTTTCCGAAGATGGGCATCTTGAGCTTCCACGGGTCGACGACGGAGCGCACGGATTCTTTGTGCTTGTTCTTTCCCCACCAGACCCCCGCGATGACGACCGCGACGAGCAGGACCGGGCCGCCGATCTTCATCCACTCCGAGAGCGTCACCAGGATCTGGGTCGGCATCGGGAGCTCACCGCCGAGGTTCGCGAACATGTTCGCGAAGATGGGCACGATGAACAGGAGCATCCCCACGACCGCGAGGATCGCGATGACGAACACGACGACGGGGTAGGTCATCGCGGACTTGACCTTGCCGCGGAGCTTCACCTCGGACTCGAAGTTCTCGGCGATCGACACGAGCACCTGGTCGAGGAAGCCGCCGACCTCGCCGGCCTTGATCATGTTGATCATCAGGGGCGGGAAGACCTGCGGGTGCTTGGCGAGCCCGACGCTCAGGGCGGACCCCGTCTCGACGTCACTGCGCACCTGGGCGACCACGCGGGCGAGCGGCTTGCTCTCCGTCTGGTCGGCGAGGATGCCGAGCGCACGCAGGATCGAGAGGCCCGAGTTGATCATCGTGGCGAGCTGGCGCGCGAGGATCGCCAGGTCCTTGAGCGAGATCCGGTCGGAGAGACCCGGGAGGGAGATCTCCTTCTGCAGGCCCGAGGTGCTGACCTCGTTGATCGACAGGGGCGCCATCCCCATCGTCCGCAGGCGGTTGACGACCGTCGCCTGGGAGTTCGCCTCGATCCGCCCCTTGACGATCTTGCCCGTGGCGTCCCGGACGGCGTACTCGTAGACCTTCGCCGTCGTGCTGGTGGTACTCACTTCAGGCCCCCCATCCCGTAGCCGGCGGTCGCCGGGTCGGCCTGCATCCCGGCCGTCATGCCCTGCGCGATGCTGGAGGACCGGCCGACGAGGCGGTTGAAGTCCTCGACGTTGTGGCACTTCTCCAGGCCGTTCTCGTACGTCACGCGGTTGGAGCGCACGAGGTCGGCGATGTGCTGGTCCATCGTGTGCATCCCCTGCTTCGCACCGGCCTGCATCGCGGAGTAGATCTGGTGGGTCTTGCCCTCGCGGATGAGGTTGCGGACCGCGGGCGTCGCGAGCAGGACCTCGGTCGCGACCGCCCGGCCGCCCCCGACGCGCGAGCACAGCGTCTGGCAGACCACGCCTTGGAGCGCGCTGGCCAGCTGGGTGCGGACCTGCGACTGCTGGTGCGCGGGGAAGACGTCGATGACCCGGTCGATCGTCTGCGCCGCGTCCTGCGTGTGCAGGGTGGCGAAGACGAGGTGGCCCGTCTCGGCGGCGGTCAGGGCGACGGAGATGGTCTCGAGGTCACGCATCTCGCCCACGAGGATGATGTCCGGGTCCTGGCGGAGCACGTGCTTGAGCGCGGTGGCGAAGGACAGCGTGTCGGCGCCGACCTCACGCTGGTTGATGAGGGACTTCTTGTGACGGTGCAGGAACTCGATCGGGTCCTCGACCGTCATGATGTGGTCGGCTCGCGTCCGGTTGGCGAGGTCCACGATCGCCGCCAGCGTGGTCGACTTGCCGGAGCCCGTCGGTCCGGTCACGAGGACGAGCCCGCGCGGCAGGCCGGCGAAGTTCGCCACGACCGCCGGGACCCCGAGCGCCTCGAGGGGCTTGATCTCGTAGGGGATCATGCGGAACGCCGCACCCACCGAGTCGCGCTGCCGGTACATGTTCACGCGGAACCGCGACACGCTCCGGACCGCGTAGGCGAAGTCGAGCTCCATGACCTCCTCGAACTTCTCGCGCTGCTTCTGGCTCAGCACCGCGTAGAGGCTCCGCTGGAGGGAGTCGGCCGTGAGCACCGGGAAGCCCTCGAGGGCTCGGAGGCTTCCGTCGCGCCGGACCATCGGGGGTGCGCCCACGGTGAGGTGAAGGTCGGAGGCGTTGCACTCGATCATCGCCCGGAGGGCGTTGTCGAGGTCGAGGTCCCCGTCCCGCGCGCCCTGCGCCATGCCGATCCGCGCGCTGCGCTCCGACCGTGCGGGGGCCGCGCCGTACTGGGCGCTCGCCACGGGGGCTGCGGGGGCGCCACCCGGCGTCGGCGGCAGGCCCTGCAGGGACGTGCGGCGGCTCGGGTCACCGGCGCCATAGGGACTGGTCTCGTTCACAGCGGCCTCTCGATGGGTTCGTACGTGACGCTCGCGTCGTCTATCGACGGCCTGCGCCCGGGGCTTGAGCCGTCCGCCGCTACGCGACGACGCGCAGGATCTCCTCGATCGAGGTCTGTCCGAGGAGCACCTTGGTCCAGCCGTCGTCGCGGAGCGTGATCATGCCCTGGTCGCGCGCGGTCCGAGCGATGTCGGCTGCGGAGGAGTGCGCCACCGCGTGACGCTCGATCTCCTCGGTCACACGCATGACCTCGTGGATCGCCATCCGGCCCTTGTAGCCCGTCTGGGAGCACGACGAGCAGCCCGCCGGCCGGTGCAGGAGCGGGGTCTCCTCGCCGGGGCTCCACGGGAACCGCGCCGCGATCAGCTCGACCTCGCTGGGCCGGTACGGCTCCTTGCACTTCTCGCAGAGCTTGCGGGCAAGACGCTGGGCCACGATGCAGTCCAGCGCGGAGCCCACGAGGAAGGGCTCGATGCCCATCTCGATGAGCCGCGTGACGGCGCTGGGCGCGTCGTTGGTGTGGAGCGTCGAGAGCACGAGGTGACCCGTGAGCGCCGCCTCGATCGCGATCTGCGCCGTCTCGTGGTCACGGATCTCACCGAGGAGGACGACATCCGGGTCCGACCGCAGGATCGACCGCAGCGCGCCGGCGAACGTCAGACCCGCCTTCGGGTTGACCTGGACCTGGTTGATCCCGGCGAGCCGGTACTCGACCGGGTCCTCGACCGTGATGACGTTGATCTCGGGCTTGGACACCGCGTTCAGCGTGGCGTAGAGCGTGGTCGACTTGCCGGACCCGGTCGGTCCGGTGACGAGGATCATCCCGTAGGGCTTGGTGTAGGACTCGCGGTAGGTCGCGTGGTTGTCGTCCAGGAAGGACAGGTCGCGCAGGTCGAGGCTCGCGGTCGAGTTGTCGAGGATTCGCATGACGACCTTCTCGCCCCAGACCGTCGGCAGGGTCGCCACGCGGAGGTCGATCTTGCGGCCGTTGTGCGTGACGGACATGCGTCCGTCCTGCGGCTTGCGCCGCTCCGCGATGTCGATGTCGCTCATGATCTTCAGGCGGGAGATGACGCCGCCCTGGATCTGCTTGGGCGCCCGCTGCATCTCGTGCAGCACGCCGTCGATCCGGTACCGGACGCGGAGGTCCGTCTCGGCCGGTTCGATGTGGATGTCGGACGCGCGGTCCTGGATGGCCTGCGTCACGAGGAGGTTGACGAAGCGCACGATGGGCGCGTCGTCGACCATGTCGCCGACCTTGGAGAGCTCGGACTCGATGTCGGCCGCAGCGGCCTCCTCGCCGAACGCGGCGGTGAGGTCCTCCATCTCGTCGTCCGCCCGGCAGTACCGGTCGATCGCGGTGATCAGGTCGTCGTGCGTGGCGACGACGGTCCGCACGGGCACGCCCGCCATCGTGCGGGCGTCGTCGACCGCGAGGACGTTGCCCGGGTCTGCCATCGCGAGGACGAGTGCGCCGTCCACGATGGCGACGGGCAGCACGACGTACCGGCGGCACAGCGACGCCGGGACGAGGGCCACGGCGTTGCGGTCGACCGGGAAGTCGGCGAGCTCGACGAACTCCATGCCGACCTGGGCGGCCAGGGCGCGCACGAGCTGCGTCTCGGAGATCATGCCGATCTCGACGAGCGTCCGCCCGAGGGACTCCCCGCGCTGGACCTGCTCGTCGAGGGCCGCCATGAGCTGGCCCTCGGTCACGAGACCTTCGTCGAGGAGGATGTCTCCGAGCTGCTTCACAGGTGTCCTTCCAGGCGGCACGTGAGCGGGGGCTCCACCGTGTCCCGCCGCGTCGCGGGGGCGTCCACCTCACCTATCGGCAGCCCTCCGCGAACCCTGAAGGCTTGTGCGGCCTCAGCCCAGCGCGTCGCCGAGCGCCCGCTCCATCGCCGCCAGCGGCGCGGGGCGTCCGGTCATGAGCCGGACCTGCTCGGTCGCCTGGTGGAGCAGCATCCGCTCCCCCGTCACCGCGATACCGCCGGCGCGCGCCCACGCCGCCGTGAGCGCCGTCGGGCGCGGGTCGTACGCGCAGTCGAGCAGCACGCCGGCGACGGCCCCGGCACCCGCCAGCTCCGCGGCGAGCGGGTCCGCCGCGCCCGGCGGGAGCGTCGAGACCACGACGTCGGCCGACAGCACGGCCGCGTGCAGGCGCGCCGCCGGCGCCATCGTGAGGAAGCGGGGCTCGACGCCCATGCGGTGGGCCGCGCGCATCGTCGCACCGGCCCGCGCCATCGACCGGACGTACACCTGAGCGGTCGTGCACCCCAGCTGCGCGAGCCCCGCGAGCGTCGACGCCGCCGTCGCGCCCGCACCGAGGACCACCGCGGTGCCGACGCGGCGTTCGCCCAGCCCTTCGCGCAGCGCCGCCACGACGCCGTGGACGTCGGTGTTCGCGCCCACGAGCACGGGTCGCCCCCCGCCGCCCTGGACGAGGACCGTGTTGACGGCGCCGACGACCTCGGCCAGCGGCTCGACGTGGTCCAGGAGGCCGAGCACCGTCTGCTTGAGGGGCATCGTCAGGCTCAGGCCGGCCCAGTCGGCGTCGAGCGCGCCGACGACGTCCCGCAGCTGGTCCTCGGTGACGTCGAGCGCGTCGTAGCGCCAGTCACCGAGCCCGAGGGCCGCGTACGCCGCCCGGTGGAGGACGGGTGAGAGGGAGTGCGCGATGGGATGGCCGAGGACGGCCGCGCGCCGAGCGGTGCTCACCCCTGGTTCTCGTCCTCCCACTGCCGCAGCAGGAGCACGTTCTCGTTGTGCTCCTGGAGCGTCGTGGCGAACCGCGTCTCGCCGGTGTCCAGGTTGATCGTCACCCAGTACATCCACGGGCCGTCCGCCGGGTTGAGGACCGCGTCGATGGAGACGAGGCTCGGCGCAGCGATCGGCGTGGGCGGCAGCCCGGTGCGCGCGTACAGGTTGTACGGGTTGCTCGTGTCGTCCTTGTGGGCGTTCCGCAGCTCCGTGCCGGGGATGCCGGCGCCGTAGGCGACGGCGGCGTCGATGTCGAGCTTCATGCCGACGTCGAGCCGGTTCTGGATCGCCCGGGCGACCATGGCCCGGTCCTCGGGCGAGCGAGCCTCGCGCTCGACGAGCGACGCGATGGTCAGGACGCGCTGCCGGTCCGCGGCCGCGACCCCGCGGGCGTCGAGGTTGGCCACGGTCTGGCCGATCATCTCCGAGAGCATCTGGGTCGGCGTCGTCCCGGGCTGGAACGTGTACGTCGCCGGGAAGAGCCAGCCCTCGTAGCTGCCACCGGCCTCGGCGGGCAGACCCGTCGCGGCCGTGTCGGCCATCGCGGCCTCGAACTCGGCGACGGGGACGGTGGTCACCGACGACAGGCGCTCGAGGATCTGGTCGACGCGGAGCCCCTCGGGCAGCGTGACCTTGGTCTGGACGCGGTTCTCCGAGTCCAGGAGCGCGGTCACCGCGTCCGCGGCCTTCATCTGCAGCAGGAGGCGGTAGGTCCCCGGCTGGATCCCGCCCGCGTCGGGGTTGGCGGTGTAGGCCTGGGTGAAGGCGTCCTTCGAGGCGACGACGCCGGCCTCGAGGAGCACCTCGCCCATCTGGCCGCCCGTCGCGGACTCGGGGATGACGACGTCGACGCTGCCGTGGCCGGGGCCCGGGTAGTCGTCGTTGCCCTGGTCCAGCGAGACTCCCCGCAGGTCGTTGATCGTCGGCATGACGAACTGCATGACCGCCCACGCCGCGCCGCCGATGACGAGCAGGCTCAGCATGAGCGCGACGAGGTTGCGCCGACGGCGCTTGCGGCGGCGCCGGTCGCGCTCCGCACGCTCGGACCGGCGGGCGCTGCGGGCGGCGGGCGCCTCGCGCGGCTCGTCCGGCTGGACGATCTCGTCGAGGAAGAGGTCGTTCATGCTGGGGTCTCCGCTCGCACCGTCGCCAGCTGCCTCGTCACGTCAGTCCTCCTCGTTCCGGTCCGCCCTCGGGGGTGGTGCGGACCGTAGGCCCCGGCCGGGTCGCCGGACGCCCTCCTGCGTCGTCCCGGGCCGCTCACGCGGACCCGACCTGCTCCCCCGCCCTACGCCCGGATGCCTTCTCGGCATCGAGCGCCGCCTGCAAGATCACCACCGCGGCCGCCTGGTCGACGACCGCCCGGTGACGTCGTCCGGACCGGCCGGACGCGTGCAGCGCCTGATGGGCGGTCACCGTGGTGAGCCGCTCGTCAACGAGACGCACCGGAACCGGTGCGACCGCGTGCGCCAGCGCCACACAATAGGTCCGAACGAGGGCCGATGCCGAACCCTCGCCCCCCGAGAGACTACGCGGCAGCCCCACGTAGACCACGGCAGCGCCACGCTCGGACACGATCTCGGCGATCCGCGCGGTGTCCGACGTGCCGGACTGGTCGCGCGGGACGGTCTCCACGGGCGTCGCGATGAGCCCGTCGGGGTCGCTCGCGGCGACGCCGACCCGCACCGAGCCGACGTCGACCGCGACGCGCGCGCCGCGCGGCAGTGGCGCCGGCGCGCCGGCGTCACCCAGCGGCACGCGCCACCT
>NZ_JACEXH010000050.1:0-19582 GCF_014525465.1 Actinotalea sp. JY-7885
GCCCGCAGGGCGGCCCTGGCGGCGACCGCGACGGCGACCGGGGCGGCGACCGGGGCGGCGACGGCTCCGGGTCCATGGAGCACCGCTCCGGCGACGAGGGCCGCGGCGGCTCGGACGACGACCGCGACGACCGCCGGCACCGGGGCGACGGGCCGGCCCAGGACGACGCCGAGCAGAGCCCGGAGCAGGACGGCACCGCCGACGAGGGCGACGCCCGCGCCGAGAACTGACGGACCGCGCGCCCCGGTCGTCCCCCACCGGGGCGCGCCCACGACCGGTCTGCGGCGGCCGGACCGAGAACCGACGGCCGCCGCGGACCACCCCACCGATCAGGCCTGGCCGGACAGACCCCGCAGCCACGCCTGCCAGGCCGGCTCCTCGCGGCGCACGTAGTCGGCGGCGTCGGCGGAGAACAGGTAGCCCCGCACGCCTGCGACAGCGGTGCCGTCGCGCCCGCCGTACGTGGCGAGGGTGAGCATCCCGGGCACCGGCGCCGTCAGGCGGAGCAGGGCCTGCTGGTCCCCCAGCCGCTCGACCGTGCCGGTGGTGCCGCGCAGCTCGACCACCTCCCCCTCGCCGCCGAGCCGGAGCCCGTCGAGCACGGCGCCCCAGAGCGCCTCCGGGGCGCCGGGGAACGAGGCGCTGGCCTCCATCGGCGTGGCCTCCTGGCCCGTGAAGTGCGCCAGGTAGAGGCGCAGGTTGTCGAAGTACGGCAGCCAGTTGGCGCCCATCGAGTCCCAGAACGCCTCCTCCCAGGCCGCGCCGGTCCCGAACCCGCTGCTCGTCACGCGGACCACGCACGTGCCTCCGGAACGCGCCTCGACCACGAACTCCGAGGTCAGCGCGCTGAGCGCGTCCGGGTCCGTGCCCATCAGCGCGGCCCAGTCCTCCTCGTAGACGAGGCGCCGGGGCGGCTCCCAGCCGGTGACCCGCCCGTCCGAGCCCATGTCGGGCCCCATCGTGAAGTGCAGGGAGCCGCCCTCGCGCTCCTCCATCTCGGTGGGCACGAACCACGCGCTCATGCCCTGGGCGGTGGCGAGGGCCTGCCAGACCTCCTGCGGGGTGCCGGGCACCTCGACGCTGAACTCCAGGCGGTACGGGACGGCCGGGTGCGTGCTCATGAGCGTTCCTCCTCAGGAACCGGGTGGGCCGCGACGACGAGCCGGTGCGCGCGCCCGTCGTCGTGGTGGTAGCGGGCCGCGAGGTCGAGCACCGCAGCGGTGAGGTCCTCCGCGAAGGCCGCCCGGTCGGCGGCCGACCGGAAGCCGATCTGCGTGTCGATGGTCAGGGTCGGCAACCGCCTGCCGGAGGCGTCGGCGCGGCGCGCGAGGGTGCCCACCTCACGCACCAGGCGGCCGGCGAGCGCGACGAGGTAGCCCGCGGAGAGGTGGTCGGCGTTGGCGTCCGGGTCGGCCGCCGTCGCGCTGACGGCCGCCGGCGAGACGACGTAGGAGGCGGCCGAGGCCTGCAGCACCCGCTCCGTGATGCCCCCGTGCCGGCGCTCCTCGGACAGCCCGACGAGGCCGTGCGCCTCGAGCGCCCTGAGGTGGTAGTTGACCTTCTGGCGTGCGAGGCCGACCCGCGCGGCGAGCCCGGCGGCGGAGGCCGGGACCGTGAGCTCGCGCAGCAGCCGGGCCCGCACCGGATCCAGCGCGACGGCGGCGGTGTCCGCGTCCTCGATGACCTCGACATCCTGCATGACC
Organism: Actinotalea sp. JY-7885; assembly: GCF_014525465.1. Classification (NCBI taxonomy): domain Bacteria; kingdom Bacillati; phylum Actinomycetota; class Actinomycetes; order Micrococcales; family Cellulomonadaceae; genus Actinotalea; species Actinotalea sp. JY-7885. The sequence continues at coordinate 1,704 of NZ_JACEXH010000050.1, forward strand.
CCACGGTCACCCTTGACAACATTATTTGTCAAGGGTGACCGTGAGCCGGATAGAGCGGATCACGCTGCAGGCCAGCGCCGCCGGCGCCGGCGTGTACCGCGCGCTCGGCTTCCGCGACCTGTCCACCACCGACGCACCGTCGGCTTCCACGACCCGGTGGCGCCGAACGACGCGTGAGGCCCGGCCGGGCCGCGGGCCCGACGCGCCGACCGGCCCCGGCGAAGGAGCCGGACCGGTCGGCGACGGCTCAGACGCTGGTCGAGTTCGCCTCGGCGATCGCCGCCTCGAGCTCCTTGCGGTCGGCCTTGAGCTGCTTCTTGAGCAGCTTGCGGCCACGGCTCAGGGCCTCGTCGACCCTGGCCTCGACGTCCTCCGCGGCGACGATCAGGACCGCGCTGTGACCCTCGTCGAGGTGCTCCCCCAGGTCCTTGAGGTCCTTGCGGCTCAGGCCGGCCGCGACGTGCCCGGCGACTGCCCCCACGACCAGGCCGCCGCCCGCGCCCCACGCCAGCCCGGCACCGATGACCACGGCCGGGAACAGCGCGCTCAGCGCGCCCACGGCCAGGCCGATGCCGAGCCCGGCCGCGCCGCCCTGGACCACGGGCTGCTCGTGACGCTTGACGATCTTCACCTTGCCGTCCTCGCGGTGCGTCACCACGGCGGCGTCGTAGGTGTCGCCCAGGTTCCAGCTCTTGTAGAGCTCCTTCGCCGCGTCGTAGTCGGCCAGGGCGTCGTCCACGTTGTCGTACGAGTTGATGATGATCGTGTAGCTGTCGAGTGCCATGACGGTGCTCCATCGCAGTCCGTGAGGCCGTTCGGATAACGGCGCCCCCCAAGGCCCAGTGGATGCCGGGCGGGCGGGCGACGCAACCGGACGAAGCCCGGCAGAGCGGACAGGCGCGAGCGGCCCGCTCGCACCTCATGCGCACCACTCGTACGCGGCGGCGGCCTCGTCCATCACGACCGAGACCCCGGTGACCGTGTCCGTGGGCTGCTGCGCCCCAGTCGCCGTCGGTGGAGAAGACGTACGACGCCGGCCCGGGCTGGTCGGCGACGAGCGTCGTCGGTTCCTCCGCCGGGAACGCATCGGGGTAAGCCATCAGGATCTCGGCGCGAGTCGCGCCGACCCCGATCCCCTCGGGCGTCGTGATGGTCCCGAGTGACTGGACGGCGAAGGTGGAACCACCGGGGCTGCCCGAGGGGCCGCCGCTGGTAGGCGCGAGCCAGGCCGTACATTCCCGCTCGCGGCGGGCGCTGTCTGGAGCGCTCAGGCCCGGGCGGCGGCGAGCTCCCGGCTGGCGCGGAACTCCTCCGCCGCCGGCTCGGTTGTGTACTCCACCAGGGCGACCTTGTGCTCGCGGAGCACCTCGAGCACCTGCTCGGGGGTGGCGTAGAAGAACTCCCGGCGGGTGTTGATGCGGTTGACGCGCTGATCGGCGAAGTGCCGGTGCAGCATCGCCTCGACGCCGAACGCATCCTCGGAGAAGAACAGGGCGTGCACGTCGAACGCGAACGGCACCGACGCGTCACCAAGCTCACGGACTCGATCCATGGGCTCGAGCCGGCGCGTCATCCCGATCTTCACGACGGTGTCTCCGAATGCTCCGACGTTGGAGATGACGTATACGTACCCCGCTCGCACGTTCGCGGCCCGGTAGTCGACGTCGGCAATGGAGCGTTCGATCTGCTCGAGCTTGGCCTGCAGCTCCGCCGCGCCGGCGGTGTCCCCGCGGGCTTGCAGGGCTGCCAGGGCGTTGGCGTAGTGGTCGCGCTCCTTGTCCAGCTTCTCCCGCTCGCGGCGCAGCTCGTCCTCGACGCGCTTCTCCTCCCGCAGCCGGGCGCGCTCCTCCCGTTCGGCTTCCTTCGCGGCCTGGACGGCGGCCTGATGCCGGGCGGCGAGCTCAAGCTCCCGCATCCGCAGCCCGTGGTACTCCGGGGTGATCGCGAGGCTGATCATCTGCCCGTTGTTCGCGACCCGCTCGACGACCTTCGTCAGGCGCGCCTGGGCGCTGGTGAGCCCGCCGGCCTTGACCGTCTTGATTGCGTTCTCGGCTTCGGCGTTGTAGGCGGCCAGCATGGTCTTCGACATCGAGTCGACGAACTTGCGGCCCTGGGCGGCGGAGTTGTTGAACGTGAAGTTCGACGTCGCAGTGACGGCCCGCTTGCTCGACACGGTCGCCTTGATCTGCGCCCGGACGCGCGCGAGCTCGGCGGACAGGGTCGCGGACGCCTCGGCGGGATGCTCGAAGTCGTACAGGCCGAACTCCTGGACGTTGATCGCGTGACGGACGTCCAGGGCCTGCGCCTTGAGCGCCTCCAACTCGGCCTGGGCAGCGGCGACCTCGGCGGCGTGACGATGACGGGCCTGGGCGACCTCTTCCTGCAGCGCGCCCAGCTCGGCCTGAGCGGCCGTGGTCCGGAGGTGGATCTCCGCCAGGGTCAGGGCCCCGGCCTCCTCGAGGGCGGCACGCAACTGGTCGTTCTCGGAGGCCAGGTCACGTGCGACACCGCGAGCACCGAACAGCCCGATCTTGCGGTTGCTGGCCGGCTGAGACTGCTGAGCCTGCGCGAGCTGCGCGGGCTGCTGTGCCGGGGCAACGGCGGGCTGAGTTGGAGCGACGTGCTCGGTCCACCGCGCCCCGTCCCAGTAGCGCATCTGACCGGGCACCTGGGGGTCGGCATACCAGTTGGCTGGCGGCGTCGTCACGATCGCGAACGGTACCCCGACTGGCGACATCGAGTATCGGGAGAGTCGGGTGACCTCGGGAGAGGCGGCAAGGCCGTTCGGGAACGTCATCCGTCGGGAACCGCTGTCGCCACCTCGCGGGCGGCGTCCTCCACGGCGACATGAAGAACCGGCACACGTCGGCGTAGTGCCACAGCCGGCGCGTCACGTCCACCACCACCTCGTGCGGGATGCGCCCGGAGCCGTCCCGCGCGTCCTCGTCCTCGTACCAGGCCGCGACCTCCTCGCGACGCAGCTCGTGCCCTGACCGCAGTCGCACCAGCCGCGGCCGGTGTCGGCGTAGCACCGCAGAGCCAGGGCCCGGGCTAGAGCCGGTACAGAGCGTCCAGCGGAGTGATTACCGAGGCTGCGTCATGCGGGACCTGCGTCCCAGAAGGTCGCCATCGTCGAGAAGTGCGTGGACCGTAGCCGTTCCGGCGCAAGGGTCACGGGCCGCTCGGCGACACGCTCCGTGAGGCGGTCCAGCGTCTCCGCCAGGTGCCGCGGGTCCACGGGCGCGGCGGCGGCGGGGCGGTAGTACGCAAGCGTGACGTGGGGCGTGAAGGGGCCGGAGGGGACGATCTCGTCGAGGAGTGCGCGCGCCGCCAGCAGCCGCGCGCAGTCCGCCTCGCTCGCGGGCAGCAGGCCGACGACGACGCTCGTGTTGACCATGTTGAAGACGGTGGTGAACCGCATGTCGACCGGTCCCAGCGCCCGCGCCTCGGCCACCAGCGCGCCGGTCCGGGGGTCGTCCAGGAAGACGGCGTCGGCGATGTCCTCGAGATGGGGCGAGGCGCGCAGGTCGTGAAGGGTGACGTGGAGCGAGTCGGGCGGCAGCGGAGCGGCCAGGCCGTCGCCGCAGGCTGCGTACAGGTCGTCCGCGACGGCGGTGAGGAGGTCGCAGGTGCCCGCGTTGAGGTAGTGGACGACGGTGCTGCCGTAGAACGGGAGCAGCTCGCCGGTGACCGCGGCGACCTTTGCAGTCACGGCGGGGGCGATCTCGAAGACGTCCTCGTCGGGCACGGACCCGCGCTGGAATGCCCCGACCCGCTGCGACATCTCGACCAACGACTCGGTCAACGGACCCTCCCGGGAGGACGCTCAGCGGCGGACGTGACGCCGGAGGCACAGACGGTTCTCACTCCGGACAGCTCTGTCAACTGCCGCACTCCTCGTCCGACCGCCGTCCGCGAGGGCCGATGACGACGGCGTGAGCAGCCGCGTCGGGACTCGATGCCGACCACGCTCCACCACCACGCGACGCCGCCGCCGCCGACTCTGACCAGCCTGTACCGTCGACTCCGTCAAGCGCAGCGGCCCTCACCGCCGCACGCGGACGACACGGGTGCTCTCCCGTGGGTCCCACGAAGGGAACCCCTCATCACCCGGGCCTCTAGCTCAACTGGCAGAGCTGCGGACTTTTAATCCGTAGGTTGTGGGTTCGAACCCCACGGGGCCCACCGTCACGGGAGTCGCCATGCCCGCCACCACCGCGTCCCTGGTCAGCCAGTTCGCCGCCGACGTCAACCGCGCGCACGCGACCGAGCACGGCGTGGTCAGCCCTCTCGGCCTGTGGCTCCTGCTGGCACTCACCGCGCCGTCCGCGACCGGCGCCCACCGCAGCGACCTCGAGGCGGCGCTCGGCACCGACGCACGCGACGCGGCCGACCGAGCCGCCGCCCTGCTCGCCGACGCCCATCCCGCCGTCGCCACCGCCGTCGCCCTCTGGACGCGCGCCCGGTTCGTCGACGCCGCGCGCCACCGGGCCCTCGCCGCGACGCTTCCCGCCGCCGTCGCCGTCGGCGCGATGCCCACCCAGGCCGAGGCGGACCGGTGGGCCGCCGAGCACACCGGTGGGCTGCTGACCCGGTTCCCGCTCGACCTCGACGACGACGCCGCCGTCGTGCTCGCCTCGGCGCTCGCCGCGAAGGTCTCGTGGCTGGAGCCGTTCGACGACGCCCCGGCGTCCGACCTCGGCGGTGAGTTCGGGCAGCGGACCGCGCTCGCGTTGCGCGCCCCGGCCGGACACGACGTCGCGCTCCTGGACACCGACGCGGCGGGTCCCGTCGCCGCGCACGCCGCGGAGTCCGCCACCGGGCTGCGCGTGCTGTCGGTCATGGCCGGGCCGGACGTGCCCGCCGCCGCGGTGCACGACGCGGCCGCGCAGGTCGCCGCCGCCCTGGACGTCGAGGCGCCGGGGGCGCGGCGCCTCGACGTGTTCGACCTACCCACCGGCCCGGGCGCCGCCTGGGACGTCGCCGAGACCCGCGAGGAGATCCTCGGCGCCCACGGCGACCGCCACACCACCTGGACGGCCTACCTCGCCCCGTGGTCCGCGGAGTCGAGGCACGACCTCGCCGGCGCGCCGGGCGTCCGCGCCGCCTTGGCCACGCTGACCGGCCTGCTGTCCCCCGCCGCCGGGAGCGGTGACGGTGCCGCCACGCAGGTCGCGCGCGCCGAGTACACGCGCGAGGGCTTCGCGGCGGCCGCCGTGACCGCGATGGGCATCCGCGCGACCGGGATGCCCATGCCACGGCTCGTCACGCACCGCCGGGTCACGGTGCGCTTCAACCGCCCCTACGCCGTGGTGGCCCTCGCCCGCGCCACCGCGCCCGACCCGGCGCGGCCGTGGGACCGGCGCACCGTCGCCGGACCCGCGTGGGACGGCGTGCCCGTCTTCAGCGCCTGGGTCGCCCGCCCGGGCGCCTGACGGGCGCCGTCCGCCGCGTCGGCACCACCGTCACGACCCCGCGTCGACCCCCGCCAGGAAGTCGAGCATCGCGGCCGCGAGCGCCCCCGGCGCCTCGAGCGCGACGTGGTGACCCACCCCGTCGAGCCGCACGTCGACGACGTCGCCCGCGCTGACCTGAGCCATCGTGCGGGCCGTGAACTCCCCGCCGCCCCCGCCGACGGCCAGCACCGGGACCCGCAGCGGCGCCGCCCCGAGGAGTGCGCGGAGCTCGTCGCCCTCGGTGAGCACCGACCGGTAGAGGCCGGCGGCGCCGCGCCACCCGCCCGGGCGCGCGTAGCCCCGGGCGAGCTCGTCGACGTCGGCCGGGCCCACTGCCCCCGGCACGGCCGTCATGGCCGGGAACCACCACTGCGCCAGCAGCTCGCGCTCGCGACCGGCGAGCAGCAGCTCGGGGACGCCCGGCGCCGCGAGGGCGCCGACGTGCCACGAGCCGCCCCGCGTCGGGTCGGCGAGCGCCTCGAGACCGAAGCCCGCCAGGCCCATCTCGACGGCCGTGAGGCTCAGCACGTCGTCGGGGTGCTCCGCGGCGAGCCGGACCACCGTGGCGCCGCTGACGTCCTGCCCGAGCAGGTGCACCGGACCGAGGCCCAGGTGCGCGACGAGCGCGTGCAGGTCCGCCGCCGACGTCGCGCTGCCGTACGGGCCGTCGTCGCACGCCGAGTCGCCGAAGCCGCGCAGGTCGACGGCGACGACCCGGTGCCGCGCCGCCAGCCGGGGGATGAGCCGGTGGAAGGCCCACCAGGACTCGGGAAACCCGTGGACCAGGAGGACGGGAGAGCCCGCCTCACCCGCGGAGGCGTGATGGAGCCGCGTCCCGCCCACGGCGACCGTGTGGTGCGCGACGCGGGCCCCCGGACCGCTCGATGCTGCGACGGACATGGCGCTCACCCTCCATTAGACAACACGGTTGTCCAACGATAGACATCCGGGTTGTCGATGTCCATGCCCGCGTCCGTACGCTGACGCCATGTCCCGGTCCGGCGCCGACCTCGCGCTCCTCCTCCTCGGCGGCTACCGCACGCTCGTCGACGCCGCGACCCGCGAGCTCGCCGCCCGCGGCCACGACGACGTGCGACCCGTCCACGACTTCGCCATGCGCGCCATCGACGCCGGCGCGGACACCGCCTCCGAGCTCGGGCGGCGCATGTCCGTCTCCAAGCAGGCGGCCGCCAAGACGATCACCACGCTCCTCGAGCGCGGCTACGTCGTGCGCGAGCCGGACCCCGCCGACGCGCGCCGCAAACGCATCCAGGTCACGCCCCTGGGCTTCGAGGTGATGCGCGAGGGCGAGGCGATCTTCGACGACCTGCGTGCCGCGTGGGAGCGGCGCCTCGGCACCCCGGGGCTGGCGGCCCTGGAGTCGTCGCTGACCACCCTGGTGGGCCCCTCGCCCGTCCGGCCGGACGCACCCGGCTGGGTCGCCGACGACGCCCGGTGACCCCGCGCGCCCGGTGACCCCGCGCGCCCGGTGACCACCCGGCGGGGTGCGTGTCTGGCGTGACGGACGTAGCGTCGAGAGCACCGTCGACGCAAGGGGGCGCCGTGTTCGACAACCTGCTCAGCCCTGGCCGAATCGGCCGGCTCGAGGCCCGCAACCGGATCGTCATGCCACCGATGCACGTGGGCTTCGGCCGACGCGTCGAGGAGCGCGAGGTGGCGTACTTCGCCGCCCGGGCCGCCGGCGGCGTCGGCCTGATCATCACGGGGACCATGACGACGACGTCCCGCTTCGAGGACAACGAGGGCTGGCCCAAGGTCGAGGACGACGCCGTCATCCCGGACCTCGCGCGCCTCGCCGACGCCGTCCACGCCGAGGGGGCGCTGCTGGCCGGGCAGCTCACGCCGGGCTCGGGGCGGGTCGGCCCGCCCGAGCCGGGCGGCGACGTCCCGGTCTCGGCCTCACCGACGCCGTGGCTCGCCGACCCGTCGCGCACGTGCCGCGAGCTCAGCACCGGTGAGGTGGAGCAGCTCGTGGCGGACTACGGCCCGGCCGCGGCGCGGCTCGCCGCCGCGGGCTTCGACGCCGTCGACGTCCACTCGCACACCGGGTACCTGATCGACCAGTTCATGAGCAGCCAGTGGAACCAGCGCACGGACCGCTACGGCGGCTCGCTGGAGAACCGCCTCCGGTTCCCGCTGGAGATCCTCGCCGCCGCCCGGGAGGCCGCACCGGACCTGGCCATCACGTTCCGCCTCACCGTCGACCACCACATGCCCGGCGGCCGCGGCCTGGACGAGGCCCTGCAGATGGCCCCGATCCTCGCCGGCGCCGGCATCGACCTGCTCATGGTCGACGACGGCGCGTTCGAGACCGTCGACTGGATCTTCCCGCCCTACTACATGGGCGACGCGCCGCTGCTCCCAGGGGCGGCCGCCGTCCGCGCGGTCGTGGACGTGCCGGTCATGGCGACCGGCAACATGACCCCGGAGATCGGCGACCGCGCGGTGGCGGCCGGCGAGGTCGACTTCATCGGGATGGGCCGTGCGCTCATCGCCGACCCGGACCTGCCGCGCAGGCTGGCCGCCGGCCAGCCCGAGGCGGTGCGCCCGTGCATCCGCTGCAACCAGCTCTGCGTCGGCAACATCCTCGAGGGCCAGCCGCTCGGCTGCGCCGTCAACCCGGAGGTCGGCATCGAGGCGCACCTGCCGCAGCCGTCGTCGACGCCGGGGCACGTGGTCGTCGTCGGCGCCGGGCCGGCCGGGCTGGAGGCCGCCCGGGTCGCGGCGTCCCGCGGCCACCGCGTCGACGTCTACGACGAGGGTGAGCACGCCGGCGGGGTCCTGTGGCCCGCCGCGACGCCGGACTTCAAGCGCGAGCTGCGGCGCATGGTCGACTGGTGGGAGGGCCGGCTGGCCGAGCTGCCCGTGACCGTCCACCTCGGCCACCGCATCACCGCCGACTCCCCCGAGCTGCGCGACGCCGATCACGTCGTCGTCGCGACCGGGTCCGTCCAGCTGGTCCCCGCGAGCCTCCCGGGCACCGACCGGGACGACGTCGTCGACGTCCTCCAGTTCCACGAGGGCGCGCCGGTCGGCCACCGCGTGGTCATGGTGGGCGGGGGCCTCTCCGGGTCCGACGCGGCGCTCGAGCTCGCGCACGAGGGGCACGAGGTCACCGTCGTGGAGATGCTCGACGAGATCGCCCGCGACATGCTCGTCGTCAACCGGATCACGCTGCTGCGCCGCCTCGACGAGGCCGGCGTCCGGCTGCTGACCGGCACGCGGGTGCGGGAGATCACGGACGACGGCGTCGCGGTGCAGGGCCCCGACGGACCCGCGACCCTGCCCGCGGACACGGTCGTCCTCGCCCTCGGCAGCCGCCCGCGCACGGACCTGCTCGAGCAGCTGACCGCGGCCGGCCTGCCGGTGCACGCGGTCGGGGACTGCGTGGCGCCCGCCAAGGTCGGCGAGGCCGTCAACGCCGCGTACGCCCTCGCCGCCCAGCTCTGACAGCGTGCACTGACCCGACCGGGTCATTCCCGACCACCCAGATGCGTCCGTCCTGGGACCAAACACCCAAGCGTTCCCGCGGAGCCACCGTCGCCGGTCACAATGACCGTGACAGCCCCGCTCGACGCTGAGGACGGCGATGACCGCGACGACCACCGACCCGCGCACGCCCGGCGTGTCGTGGCTCGACCGCGCCGTCCGGCGCTCGATGACGACGCCCGGCTGGGTCGGCGCCCTCACCGTCGCGGCCGGCCTCGCGGGCTGCTGGCTCCTCGTCCACGCCTCCGGCGGCACGGTGCTGTCCACACCCCACCTGTTCTACGTGCCGATCGTGCTCGCGACGCTCCCGTTCGGGGTTCGCGGGTCGGTCGTGACGGCGCTCGCGGCGACCCTGCTCTGCGGGCCGCTCATGCCGCTCGACGTGGCCACGGGCGAGCACCAGGACCCGGCGAGCTGGCTCGTGCGGGGCGCCATGTTCGTCGCGGTCGGCTGCGTCGCCGCGTTGGCGCTGCAGCTGCGGCAGCGCGAGTACGAGCGGCAGCTGCGCACGGAGCTGCGGACCGAGATCCGGGAGGCCATCGCGCCCGTGCGCGAGCGGTCGGCGGAGGCCGAGCGGCTCGCCCGCCAGGTCGACGACGTCGTCGACGGTCGGCGCTTCCACCTCGTCTACCAGCCCATCTACGCGTTCGCCGACGGGCGCCTGCTCGCGGTCGAGGCGCTGACGCGCGTCGACGTCGAGCCGCTGCGCCCGCCGGACGTGTGGTTCGCCGCCGCGCACGAGGCGGGGCGGGGCACCGAGCTGGAGCTCCTGGCGATCGAGGCGGCGCTCGAGGGCACGCGCGGGCTCCCGCTCGACGTCGACGTCGCGGTCAACGCCTCGCCCGGCACGCTCGCCTCGCCGCGGCTGCACGCGCTGCTCGAGCGCTCGCAACGCACCGTGGTGGTCGAGATCACCGAGCACGCCATGGTCGAGGACTACCCCCTGCTCCGGGACGCGGTCGCGGCGCTCCGCGACCGCGGGGCGAAGATCGCCGTCGACGACGCGGGGGCCGGGTTCGCGAGCCTGCGCCACGTGCTGCAGCTCGCGCCCGACACGATCAAGCTCGACATGTCGCTGACCCAGGACCTCGCGCTGAGCCCCCTGCGCCGCGCCCTCGGCGGCGCGCTCATCGAGTTCGCCCACGCCACCGGCGCCCGGCTCGTCGTCGAGGGCATCGAGGACGTCGCCGACCTCGGCGCCTGGCACGCGCTCGGCGCGGAGGCCGTGCAGGGCTACGCCGTCGGGCGGCCGGGCGCGCTCCCGCCGGCGCCCACGTCACCGCAGGTCATGGCCCTGCACGGACGCGGTGTCGACGGACGCATCCCGCGCCAGGCCCGCCGGTGACCACCCCGGAGTGGGCCCCGGAGCGCGTGGTCGGCCCGGAGCTCGCGGCGCGCGTCATCGCCGAGCAGTTCCCCGACCTCGCGGACCTGCCCGTGCGAGCCTTCGACGCCGGCTGGGACAACGCCGTGCTCGCGGTCGGCGACGACTGGCTCTTCCGGTTCGTGCACCGCGAGATCGCGCTGCGCGGCGCGCGGCAGGAGGTCGCGGTCCTGCGGCACCTCGCCGACCGCTTCGCCGTGCCGATCCCCTTCCCGGAGCGGTTGGGCACGCCGACCCCCGAGGTCCCCTGGCCTTTCTGGGGCACGCGCCCCCTGCCCGGCGTGGAGCTGGCCCGCGCCGCCCTGCCCGACGCCGACCGCGCCGCCGTCGCGCGGGCCGTGGGCGCCCTCCTGCGCGAGCTGCACGACCCGGCGCTCGCGCGCGAGACCGTGGCGGCGCTGGCCACCGACGGGCTCACCCTGCTGACCGACCCGAACCGGCGCAGCGAGCCGGCCGTCATGGCGGAACGGGGCCGCGGCCAGCTCGACGCGATCACGGCCCTCGGCGTGCCCGTGCCCCCGGCCGCCCGGACGCTGCTCGCCGAGGCCGAGCACCTGCCCCCGGCCGACCCCGCCGGGGCGGTGCTCGTCCACGGCGACCTGCACGTGCGGCACCTGCTGGTCCACGACGGGCGTGCGAGCGGCGTCATCGACTGGGGCGACACCGCCCTCGCGGACCCCTGCGTCGACCTGATGATCGCCTTCTCGGCGTTCGACGGCGCCGCCCGCCGGGCCTTCGTCCAGGCGTACGGAGCCGTCCCGCCCGACCGCGAGCTGCGGGCGCGGGCTGCCGCCATCCGCGTCTCGGCGTCGCTCGCCCGCTCGTGCCTGGTCGAGGGCCAGGACGTCGTCGCCGCCGAGGCCCTCGCCGCGATCGGGCGCGCGACCCGCTGAGGCGACGCCGACGGCGCCGTCGGGCCTGCGCCCGTCAGCGCTCGCCCGTCAGCGCTCGCGCGACCGGCGCTCGCCGCGCTCGGGCTCGGGCTCGGGCTCGCCCTCCATCTCGCGCGCGATCTGCTCGCGCTCGGCGATCACCTCGATCCCCGGGCCCGTGAAGGCCCGGGAGCGCTCGAGCGCGGGGATGCTGCCCGTGAAGAGCCGCGAGTCCTTGCCCGGGTCGAGCCGGACGGTGTCCTCACGCGTGGGCACGCCGGTGGCGACCGGCGCGGTGGGGGGCGTGGGGGGCAGCGCGTCGGGCCGGGCGCCCGGCGTCGCGGTCGACCGGTCCACCGGAGCGGTCTCCTGCCAGCGGCTGCGGGGGAGGGCCTCGGGGTGCTGGGCCTGGAGCCAGTTGACGAGGCCCTCGCGCACCTCGCACCGCAGGTCGAAGAGCGTCGGCGCGTCGGCCGCGCTCGCGAGCGCGCGGATCCGCACGAAGCCTCCGGTGGCCTCGGTGACCTGGAGCACGCCCACGCGGTGGTCCCACAGCCCGCTCTCGTTGAGCAGCCGGACGAGCTCCGCACGCATCTCGGCGACCGGGACCTCCCAGTCGAGGTCCAGCTCGACGGTCCCGAGCAGGTCGGCGGCGCGGCGGGTCCAGTTCTCGAACGGCGTGGTCGTGAACCACGTGGACGGCAGGATGAGCCGCCGGTCGTCCCAGAGGTGCACGACGACGTAGGTCATCGTGATCTCCTCGATGCGGCCCCACTCCCCCTGCACCACGACGACGTCGTCGACCCGGATGGCGTCCGTGAACGCGAGCTGCAGGCCCGCGAACACGTTCGCGAGGGACGTCTGGGCGGCCAGGCCGGCGACGACGGACAGCAGCCCGGCGGACGCCAGGACGCCGGCGCCGGCCGCGCGCGCCCCGTCGAAGGTGAGCAGCACGCCCGCGATCGCGCACAGCACGAGGACCGCGACCGTGAGCCGGCGCAGGATCATGACCTGGGTCCGGACGCGGCGCGCGTGGCGGTTGTCCGGCACGTCGGTGCGGTACCGCCGCGTGGCCGCGTCCTCGACGACGAACGCGAGCGCGCCGATCAGCCAGGCCACACCGATGATCACGCCGATGAGCAGCGCGTGCTCCACGCCGGGGGTCCACGCGGGCCCCTCCGGCGGCGGCTCCGTGACGATCCGCAGCGCGACCCAGATGCCGGCCACGACCAGCACGGCGCGCAGCGGGAGCCGGGCACGGCGCGAGAGGTTCTCGGCGAGCCACGTGCGACGCCCCACGGCCCGCACGACGGCGGCGACCACCTCGGCCACGACGAGCGCGACGATGAGCGCCCCGGCGATCGCGAGGACGATGACCGGGCCCGCCGCCGTGCCGTCGTCGGGCACGACCGCGGCGGTCGGCGCGGGGCCGGCGAGCGCATCACCGGCGAGGTGCTGGAGGGACGCGAGGGTGGGGGTCACCCGACCAGGCTAGGCCGAGCGCCGCGGGGCCACGCACGCCGGACGTCCGTTCTGTCCCGTGGCGTCCACGATCGACTCGACGTGCGGGGACCACCCGCCGGGTCTACCGTCCGACGCGAGGGTCAGCCCTACACCGAAGTCTCAGCAACGGAGGACACCATGGGAGTCGGCTCCATCATCGCCGCGATCGTCGTCGGCATCGTCATCGGCGCGCTCGGACGGCTCTTCGCGCCGGGCAAGCAGAACATCTCCATCCTCGTCACGATCATCGTCGGCATCCTCGCCGCCCTCCTGGGCACGTGGATCGCGGGCCAGCTCAACCTCGAGGAGACCGACGGCATCGACTGGATCGAGCTCATCATCCAGGTGGCGCTCGCCGCGATCGGCGTGACGATCGCGGCCAACATGCTCGGCCGTCGCCGCCGCGTCTGACGCGAACGCCCGGCGGGACAGCGACGACGCCCGGTGGCCACGGCCGCCGGGCGTCGTCGTGTCCGCGACCCGTCAGCACTCTCCGCAGTGTTCGATTCTGTTGATTTCTGATCGGGCGCGTGGAACGATGTCGTCATGACCTGGCTCGTGACCGGCGGCGCCGGCTACATCGGATCCCACGTCGTCCGCGCGTTCCTCGACGCGGGCCTCGACGCGGTCGTCGTGGACGACCTGTCGAGCGGCCACGAGGCGTTCGTGCCCGACGACGTCCCCCTGGTCCGGGCCAGCATCCTGGACACCGCCGCGGTCACGACCGCGATGCGCGAGCACGGAGTGACGGGGGTCGTGCACCTCGCGGGCTACAAGTACGCCGGCGTGAGCGTGCAGCGCCCGCTCCACACCTACGAGCAGAACGTCACCGGCACCGCGCACCTGCTGCGCGCGATGGCCGACGCGGACGTCACCGCCGTCGTGTTCTCCTCGAGCGCTGCCGTCTACGGCACCCCGCACACCGACCTCGTCACCGAGGCGACGCCGCCCGCGCCGGAGTCGCCCTACGGCGAGAGCAAGCTCATCGGCGAGTGGCTCCTGCGCGACCAGGCCCGCGCGACCGCCGACGGCACCGCACCCCTGCGGCACACGTCCCTGCGCTACTTCAACGTCGTCGGGTCCGGCCGCCCGGAGCTCTACGACACGAGCCCGCACAACCTGTTCCCGCTGGTCCTGGACGCGCTGGTCGCGGGCCGCACCCCCCGCATCAACGGCACGGACTACCCGACGCCCGACGGCACGTGCGTGCGCGACTACGTCCACGTCGCCGACCTCGCGACGTCGCACGTCGCGGCCGCGCGAGCCCTCGCCGAGGGCCGCGACCTGCAGCCCGTCTACAACCTCGGCAGCGGCGACGGCGTCTCGGTGCGCCAGATCATGACGGCCATGGCACAGGTCACGGGTGTCGAGTTCGAGCCGGAGGCCGCACCCCGCCGCCCGGGCGACCCCGCCCGCATCGTCGCGTCCGGCGAGGCCGCGGCGCGCGACCTGGACTGGCGGATGCGCCACACGCTCACGGAGATGGTCGCGAGCGCGTGGCAGGCGCGCAGCGCCCACTCCTGACCCGCCCTCTGCGCGGCCCGAGCGTGGCCCTCAGAGGGCGCGGAGCCGGTCCAGGTTCGCGGCGACCTCCTCGAGCACCTCGACCCGGCCCGCGTAGACCCCGCCCTCACGCGGCCAGTGCACGACGACATCCGTGAAGCCGAGCGCCGCGGCGCGGGCGACGCCCTCCTCCAGCACCGCGAGCGACTCCAGCGAGAACACGGGCGCCGCGTCGATGTTGAGGTAGCGGTCGACCGTCGCCGGGTCCCGCCCCGCGTCACGCACCGCGGTCTCGAACCGCTCGACGAGCCCCGCGAGGTCCCGCCACCACCGTTCGGCCTCGGCCGCCCGGCCGACGACACCCTCGCCGGCGCCCGCGCCCGTCCCGCTGCCGTACGTCGCCCAGCCCTGGCCGTACCGTGCCGCGACGCGCAGGGCGCGCGGGCCGTTGGCGGCGACGACGAACGGCACGCGGGGGCGCTGCACGCACCCCGGGAGCATGCGCGCCCCGTGGGCGGCGAAGTGCTCGCCCTCCCAGTCGGTCACCGGCTGGGAGAGCAGCCTGTCCAGGAGCGCGACGAACTCCTCGAACCGCTCGGTGCGCACGCGCGTCGTGACCGGTGGCCCGAGCACCTCGGCGTCGAACCCCGTCCCGCCGGCGCCGACGCCGACGAGGAACCGGCCCTCGCTGACGTCGTCCAGCCCCATGACGTCCTTCGCGAACGGCACCGGGTGGCGGAAGTTCGGGCTGGCGACCCAGGTCCCGAGCCGGACGCGGCGCGTGACGGCCGCGGCCGCGGCGAGCAGGGGCACGGTGGCGAGCCACGGCTCGTCCGCGAGGCTGCGCCACGCGAGGTGGTCGTAGGTCCACAGGTGGTCGAAGCCGTACTCCTCGGCCCGCACCCACCGGTGACGGTCCACCGCCCACCGCTCCTGCGGCAGCAGCACGATCCCGATCCGCATCCGACGACCCCTCTCGTCCCTCAGGCCCAGCCCAGCTCGTGCAGCCGCTCGTCGTCGATGCCGAAGTGGTGCGCGATCTCGTGCACCACCGTCACGGCGACCTCCTCGACGACCTCCTCGACCGTCTCGCAGATCGCGAGGGTCGGGTTGCGGTAGATCGTGATGCGGTCCGGGAGGGAGCCCGCGGCCCACCAGCCGTCGCGCTCCGTCAGGGCCACGCCCTCGTAGAGGCCCAGCAGCTCGGGCTCCTCGGGCGGCGCGTCGTCCTCGACCAGCACGACGACGTTGTCCATGCGCTCGGCGAGCTCGGGCGGGATGAGGTCGAGGGCGTCACGCACCGCGTCCTCGAACGCCTCCCGCGCCATCTCGACCACCCGGCCATCATGGCCCACGGGGCCGCGCGCCGGACCCGCTCCGGCGCCGGAGGACCCCCGCTTTGGAGATCCCGCCTGCAGCCCGTATGCTTTCCGAGGTCTTACGACGCGATGACGTCACGGGCGTCCGACGTGACACGGGCCCCCATCGTCTAGCGGCCCAGGACCCCGCCCTTTCACGGCGGTAGCACGGGTTCGAATCCCGTTGGGGGTACGGACCAGCAGTACCGCAGGACCAGCAGCACCAGTTCGACAAGCAAGGACCTTGTCTCACCACAAGGCCCCGTAGCGCAGTTGGTTAGCGCGCCGCCCTGTCACGGCGGAGGTCGCGGGTTCAAGTCCCGTCGGGGTCGCTCGGAAGTGAAGTCTCAGCAGTGCGCAGGGCCACTTAGCTCAGTTGGTAGAGCGTTCGACTGAAAATCGAAAGGTCGGCAGTTCGACCCTGCCAGTGGCCACCTGACCCGGCAGCGGTGCCGGTCACCCTCACGCCCCGTCCGCAGCACCCGCCCCCGAGGCACGTGCCGCCGGCGGGGCGTCGTCGTCTCCCGGCCCCGCGGCGCTTCCGGGACCGAGGCCCTGATGCGCTCGGCCCCGGAGTGCAGAACAATGTCGATCACAAGGCCGGGACCCCGTCGGGGCCGCGGATCCGCACGACGAAGGACGTGGTGAGGTGGCGAGCACACTGGGTCGCTCCGCAGGGAGCAGCTCGGACTCCCGACCGAGCATCGGAGAGCTGGTCAGCACCCTCTCGGAGAAGGTGTCCCAGCTCGTGCGCGACGAGATCCGCCTGGCGAAGGCGGAGCTCGCGGCGAAGGCGAAGCACGCCGGCACGGGCGCGGGGCTGTTCGCCGCCGCCGCGCTCCTCGGGTTCTTCGGCCTGGCGGCCCTCATCACGACCGCCATCCTCGGCCTGGCGAACGTGGTCGAGCCGTGGCTCGCGGCGCTCATCGTGGGGGTCGTCCTCCTGATCGTCGCCGGGCTCCTGGCGCTGGTCGGCAAGAAGGCCCTCGACAAGGGGATGCCGCCGGCGCCGGAGCGGACGCAGGCGAGCATCAAGGCCGACGTGGCCGCCGTCAAGGAAGGACTGCACTCATGAGCTCGACAGGTCCCGCGAAGCCGGCCCCCACGAACGAGGACCCGGCGGCGATCGAGGCGGAGATCGCGCGCACCCGCGCCCAGCTGCAGGACACGGTCGACGAGCTGAGCGACCGGCTCAACCCGAAGAACATGGCCGCCGAGCTCACCGACGACATCAAGCTCGCGGTCACGGACCTCAAGCGCCGCGTCACGGGCGAGGTGCGCCCTCCGGACGAGCCCGAGCCCGGCAAGGCCGCGTGGGTCGTGCTCGGCACGGGCGCCGCCGTCGTGCTCGCGGTCGTCGGGAAGATCGTCCGCAAGCTCTGACCGCGGGTCAGGCGGTCGTGGACCGCCGTTCGTGGCGCAGCAGCGCCTCCTTGACGCCGACGCCGTACGCGTAGCCCCCGAAGGTGCCGTCGCTGCGCACGACCCGGTGGCACGGCACGAAGGGCGCGACGAGGTTGCGCGCGCACGCCGTGCCCGCCGCCCGCACGGCCGCGGGCCGGCCCGCCATGGCCGCGAGCGCGGTGTACGTCACGGTGGTGCCCGGCGCGACGTCGCGCATGGCGGCCCACGCCGCCTGGAAGAAGGCGCCGCCCGGCTGGGTCACGGGCACCTCCTCGAGGGCGCCCGCGTCGCCGTCCGCGTAGCGGCGCAGGGCCGCCACGGCCGGTCCGGGCACGTCGGACGCGGGCACCTCGCGCGAGACGAGGCCGGGCAGGCCCCCGCGCAGCCGCGCCAGCACGGCGTCGATCGGTGCGTACCCGGCCGCCCGGACGGCGCCGTCGTCGGAGACGACGAGCGCGACGGGGCCGCCCGGCGTGGGCACCGTGGTCGCCAGGACCGCGACGGGAGCGCCCGGGTGCCGCAGGACCGCCCCGGGAGCTCCGGGCCCCCGGAGCCGCTCGGACAGGTCGCCGGTGTGCGTGCTCATGCGTCCTCCAGTGCTCGGTGCGTCCACAGGTGCTGTGCGGCGTAGCCACGCCACGGTCGCCAGCGCTCCGCGCGCCGCTGCGCCTCGGCGGCGCTGACGCCCCCCAGCGCCTGGCGCAGCACGAGGTCGTGCGCCGGGAACGCGTCGGGGTCCCCCATCGCGCGCAGCGCGACGTACTCGACGGTCCACGGGCCGATGCCCGGCACCGCGTGGAGCGCCGCGCGCGCGGCACCGCGGTCCGCCCCCGGCCCGAGGTCGAGCCCGTCCGCGAGCACGGCCGTGAGCCGCGCGACGGTGGCCGCG